>CAYXKP010000109.1:0-15368 GCA_964465695.1 uncultured Nitrospira sp. | reverse complement strand
AAATAGGGCATCGTCTCTCGTCGCCAGGTGATGTAAAGACCTACATCCTGGCTTTGCATCATCAGCGCCGATTGGGGGGTGACGGATCGTGCAGGCTCGGGAAGCTGCGTGCAGGCAAAGGCCTGCGGCTTCAGCTTTCCGTCGATAGCAATCCACCCCGTCGGTGGATGTGTCCTGTAGAGATGAGAAGCCGATCCCGAAAAACCGTTTCGTCCATGTTCTTCTTCATACAGCCCTTCGGGAATGCCGACATGGGCCTGGTTGGGCACTTTTCCTCTCCGCTTGAGATACATGGCCGGCTCCAAGAAAGAGTGGACCGCCGCGTTATGACGCTTTTTTCAGCGGCTTTTTCTGTTTGTGTCCGGGCATCGACGATGCGTCGTAATCAATGATGGTCTTCTCAACTCCGGATGTTTGGTCTCGCTCGATATCCTTGTACAGTGACTCCACCGTGCTTCTGACAAACGTCCTCGCCGCCTCTTCACCGTGCTGCCGTTGGGTCAACTCGATGAACAGTCCGCTGCGCGCGAAAAGCGGATAGGTGAAGCGTTGCTTGAGCGGTCCAAACCCGTCTTTCCCTTCTTTCACCGGCCCACTAAACTTCACGCCATGCTCCTCCCACTCCCGGCACACGGCCTCGATATCCTCTACTTCGAGGGCGACGTGTTGCACACCCTGTCCGTACTTTTCGATAAATTCGTTGATTTGGGACTTCCCCGACTTGTCTCGACCCTGCATAAGAGCGATCTTAGCGGCCCCTCTCTGCACGACAACGGTGTCCATCGACGACGTGCTGCTTCCCACATCTCTGGCCGACCAGATCACCTCAAACCCGAGGATCTTGGCGAATAAGAATTCAGCGGCTTCAAGATTGTCAACGCAGAGCGTGACGTGATCAAAACGGGTTGTCCGTTCCATGGCGCCTCCCCTTCGTCCGTTCTGTCGGGATGATCCCGTCATCTCTCATTATTATCATTCGATAAAACAATACTATTATTTGTTATAAATTACAAGGAGACATACGGCCAATATTTTATATTGTAGAACTATATATTCATTTATTACATCTATTACATCGGTTCAATACACTTTATCCGCAGATTGCTATTATGATATAAAAATTATATCATCAAGCATCTAACTCAGGAGGATCTCATGACGTTCTATCACGAAATGAGGCAACTCGTTCTGGGGCATGGGGCCATTAATAATCCTTACCTGAGCCGTTTTCGATCCGGAAGTCTCTCCGATACAGAGCTCACAGAATTCGCGATTGAGTTCTATAACTTCGCCCGCTTTTTCCCCAGGATTCTGGTGTCCCAGCTCGTGAACACCGAGGATGAGCAGATCGCCGACGAGCTGACAAAGGTGCTGTACTCCGAACTGGGCGATGGAGAAACTCGGCGTCGTCACGAATTACTCTATCGGGATTTCTTACGGTCCATCGGGATCGACGTGCATGAGGCCATGTCTCGCCCTATGCTTCCTTCGACTCACGCCTACATAGAGGGCATGGAGCAACTCTACAGTGACGGCAATCATGCCAAGGCGTTGGGAGCCTCATTTGGACTTGAAAATATGGCCATCACGATGTGGGATCATCTCATCCCAGGCCTCACCCATCTGAAGACAACCCGTTATCCCCAAATGGACTTGACCTATTTCACATTTCACCGAGAACTCGAATCAACTCATGAAGAAGCAATGGAACACGCCGTTGAAGCGATACAAGGCACAAGCGATACGGGCCTGTCCGACCAAGAACGAGGCGATTTTCGAGCAGGGGTTTGCGCGGTTCTGGATTATCTCGAAGGCTTCTGGATGGGGCTGGAACAGACGAGATCACGCGGTCGCGAGCAGACCGAGATTCATCATCACGCGGCATGATGTCGCCGGGCGCACGCAAGCGGAGGGAGAATGTCAGAAATCTCATCGTATTTCGAATCCATAAAGAAACGGTTCGATCTCACCAGCGATTACGCCTTGGCAGAGAAATTGGGAATCGCTCAGCCGGAAGCCAATCTGATGCGCCGCGGGCTCAAAATCCCGAAGCCGGAGTTGTGTATCAAGATGGCAAAACTGCTGAATAAGAACCCGGTAGAACTCCTCCTGATCGCCCAAAAGGACAAAGCCCCAAGACAGGCCAAAGAATACTGGATGCTGGCACTGACCGCCGTCGACGTCATGCTCCATGTTCCAAAGACTCCCAAGTACATCCCTCGTAAGGTCGAAGCGATCGGGCGGGAACTGCGCCAGCTCGAAACACAGACCCTCACCTACCAAGGAGCTGAGGCGAATGCCGAGGCCGTCCGGTTGGTCCAAACGGCCGAACATTCGATCGATGCCTTGATGGAGCGATGGAATATCTGGAAAAAGGGCGAGGCGCTGTATCCGAATTACCTTTTGGCGAACCAGGAGGCTGTGAAGCGCGGCGTGATCATTCGCCGCCTATTGGTCCTGACGCGGGAACAAATGGCGGAGGAGCCGGTCGCGGCTGATGCTATACAGGTCATGGAAGACCAACGACGGGCCGGGATCAAGATACTCTACGCGTTTCGAGAGGAGTTGGAACGGGCTCCTGCGTTCAAGCGCTTCGAGGAGGATTACAGGCGACAAGGCGCGGCGAGAGATCTCAATGCCGCCATGTTCGACAGGGAAATCCTCATTTTTTCCCAATCCTACGTCCAGGTACAGTTGGGGGTGGTCGGCCCGCCGACACCCATTACGATGATCAATCAATTGGAGATCACCTGGAAACCGGACTTGCTGCGCGATCTTGATCCGGCTCCCCTCTTCGACATGACCCGATATGTGTTCGAATATAGCGACCCTCACGCATTCAGGACGGAATTGACCAGATTCCAGAGGACTGTCCGATGAAATTCCCATCCGAGCCGTTCGAGATCAAGGTGGTTCGTCGCACGACGCGCCAGGAACGGGAGCGACTGCTCCGCGAGGCAGGGTACAATCTCTTTCAGGTCCCAGAATTGTCACACCTGCAGCCTACGGTAGCCTGAAGGAGCACCATGGCCGACCTGTTCAAAGGGCTCGAGCGGATCGAAGAGGCCCGAGAGCGGTTTGCCGGCCAGAGTTTCATGGCAGGTCTCTATGCCGGGAAGCCCGACTTTTCGCTCCTCCTTGCGCCGGAGGAAACTCTGGAAGACAAGGCCGCCTGGGAAGGATTCCGCCCCCGCCTGGAAACCTTCCTCACGACACATGTCGACCCCGATGAGATCGAACGGACCGCGAAGATTCCCGATACCGTGTGGAAAGGGCTCTTCGCGCTCGGCGCCTTCGGCATGAAAATCCCCCGTCAGTATGGAGGGCTTGGGTTCTCCTACACGAACTACGGCCGCGCGCTCATGCTCATGGCTAGCTGGAACAACACGCTGGCCCTCACCCTCGCCGTGCCGCAATCGATCGGCATCGCGATGCCCATACTCATGTTCGGGAACGAGGAGCAGCGGCGCAAGTACCTACCGCTCGTGGCACGGGAAGCCGTGTCGGCTTTCGCGCTCACGGAACCAATGACTGGTTCTGACGCCGCCAACATCGCGACCGAGGCCATCTTGAATTCTGCTGGGACGGCGTTTGTCGTGAACGGCGAGAAACTCTGGTGTACCAACGGCCCCATCGCCCGCTACATCACGTTGATCGCGCGGGTGCCTGCGAGCCGGAGCCAAGACGATGGCCGAACCATCTGGGTACCGGTGTCGAACGGCAAGGGAGCAGATGACCACGTCCACACCGCTTTCATCCTCGACATGCAGACACCCGGCGTTCGTATCCGACAGCGATGCCAATTTGAAGGTTGTCGGGGCATCGAGAACGCCCACATGACCTTCTCGGATGTCCAAATTCCGGCGGCGAATGTCATCGGTGAAATAGGTCGCGGGCTCAAGTACGCCTTGACGATCCTCAACGTAGGCCGGGCGGTCAGTATCCCCGCCATTTGCTTGGGCATGGCCAAACAGGCATGGCAACCCACGCTTGATCGAGCCAATCAGCGACTCACCTTCCAGAAACCGCTCAGCACCCGGCAGACACAGCGCATGAGATTGGGCCGCATGGCTTCCAATCTCTTCGCCATGGAGGCACTTGCGACCACGGTGTGGCGAATGGCGGACCAACACAGTTACGATGTTCGGATCGAAGCCGCCATCGCCAAACTCTTTTGCTCTGAAAAGACCATCCAATTTCTAAAAGACGCCCAGATCCTCTTCGGAGGAATGGGGTACGAAACAGCCGAGTCGAAGCGGCTTCGCGGCGAGCCTGCGTTCGGAATCGAACAACTGGTCCGCGATGCGGAGATGTACCGTATTGGAGAAGGCGCGACCGACATCTTACGACCGTTCGTGGCGCGCGAGGGGCTCAACATGCATCTTGAGCGGGCCGGACATCTCTTCGACGGGCAGGAGATGGTGGCTCGCCGAATCACCGAGTTGCGGCCACTCTTGAAATTCTACGTTCCTTGGTACAGAAGCCAATGGGCAGGCGGTCAATTGCCGTCTCGCTCGGAGTTCCAACATCCGAAGGTCCGCTCCCAATTGCTTTTCGTCGAACGAGCCGGTCGCCGACTCGCGCGCACCATCTTCTACACCATGCTCCTCCATCGGCAGGCGCTTCGAGACGATCAAGGCCGGCAAAATCGGATCGAGATGGTCGGTGAAGATCTTTTGGCGATCGCGGCAACAGCGCTCCATGCCGAAGCGCAGGAGCGGACCGGACATCCGGAGGTGTGGGATCTCGCGGAAGAACACTTTCGAGAAGCCAGGCAGCGTGTTGAGCACCACATCCAAGAGCTCATCCGCAATCAGGATGCAGCCGTAACGGCCGTCGGGGAAAAGGCGGCCAACGGTACCTATTCTTCTCTCTCTGGCGGAATTATCCGGCGCAATCTTCAAGATTACTCGGGACAGGACAGTGCGGTGAAGCCCGGCGATGAGAATGTGCGTAAGGCCGTTTGAGCCCAATGAGACATTTCTGTGACAGCACTTGAAAACTCTCACTCGTCATACATAAATTTACCACGACATAGGCGAACACATGCGCGCCTGGTTGATGGACTCCTACAATGGAGTCGGACAATTGCGGCTTGGCGAGGTGCCTGACCCCCGGGCTGGCCCGACAGACGTGCTGCTCAAAGTGAGGTGTGCAGCACTCAATCCTGCGGATGCCTTCCTGGCGCAAGGGCTCTATCCGGCCAAGCCTATCCTGCCGCACATTCTTGGGCGCGATGGTGTGGGAGATGTCGAAGCCATCGGATCGCATGTGGAGAACATCCGTGTTGGTGAAACAGTCGGGATCCTGCGCTGCGAGATCGGCGTGGAAACACCAGGAACGCTGGCCGAGCAAGTAGTCGTGCCTGCTGAAAGTCTCGTCCGAATTCCAGTCGGCTGGTCTCTCGAAGAAATGGCCGGCGCCCCGCTGGTTTTTTTAACCGCCTGGCAAGCCCTCACACAATGGAACGACCCCCCCGCCCTTCCTCCGGAAAGATCCGTCGTCCTCGTCACCGGCGCGTCAGGCGGAGTCGGTACCGCATCGATGCTGCTTGGGAAATCGATGAATCTGACCGTGATAGCGTTGTCACGCGATGTAGGGAAGAGAGCCAAGCTGAAAACGCTCGGAGCTGATTTCGTCTTTGATCCAGGGGACAAGGACCTAGTCAAGTCCATATCTGCTGCGATCGACCCGAAAAAGGTGGCCCTCGCTATTGACTGTGTCGGCGGTAAGCTCTTGCCTCAGGTTATCGGCCTCCTCGGCCATGATGGACGGATCAGCATTGTCGGCAGGAGCGGAGGTACGGTTCCGGAATTCAATACGGCAACGTTGTTATTCCGCCGCATTCGAATAGGCGGTGTCTCGGTCGGGGATTACACGGCACAGGCCGCCCAGACGACATGGAAAGTGATTGTCGATCGGCTGAAAATGATCGGACGCCGTCCACTGGTGGACAGCATCGTTTCATTCAAGGAGGTCAAGAAAGGATTCGCACGATTGGCCCAAGGGCCGATGGGAAAAGTCGTGGTGCGCGTGGCTGGTTAACGGCTTCGCGGCATCGCTCTCATCAGGCTAGCGGCCACATTGGCCCGCTAATACGCACAGTAGATCACCTCTGGGCTTACCTGCTATTCACATGAATCGAGGATCGAATAGTCGATTGGCTTGAACTGGCCGTTGTTTGACCCTTCAGCAGAACAGGCGGTTAATCCGCACACCATATCCATTTCAGCTCGCAGGTCGATATGGTCACCCGCCTTCGACATCGGCACACCGACGGTCAACTTCCCTTGTGGATCGATCGTAACGTTCATGAATATATTGAACGTCGTGGAAATATCGGCTCCGGAGATGCCGTGTTCCCTCAAACTCAGAAGCAGATTCTCAAAACAACTCGGATGATGACCTTTATGCTTGTACAGAATCTCAAACATCTCCCGGCTGCACGGCGTCAACAGAAAATCATGTAAGCCGACGGTGTCCTCGACAATCGTGAACATGGGTTTGCTGTTGTTCGCATAGAGAATATCGCCCGTTGTCAGATAAATACGGCCCGCGTAATCCAGCGAACGACCCGACGAAAGCCGGCCATCATGATCGTGCGCATCAAACGCAAAGAGGTCCGACACCTGCTCGCCGAGAGGGTCGATGACCCGCAATATTTGGCCCTGCTTGATCTTAAACGAGCGGCCACTCTGCGGTGAAATGCGGGCGATGTGAGAGACGGTCATCTTGTTTCGTTCTTCCGCGAGTGGAAAGGGCACGCCCAATCCGTCGGAACGGCGCGGCCGGAATATTGACGCGCCTCGGATTGTTCTCCAAAGCTGGTGAGCACGGGGTTGATCGATCCTTGGAACGACATCTCACGCGTCCGAATCGTCTGCTTCATGGCCTCAAATTTCCCGCGGGCACGCAGGCGTTCGAACTGTTGGTGTAAGTTGAACACCATGGTCGGATACGGGCGGGTTCGCGCAAGACGGGAGGCCTGTGGGTGCATTCCGATGACATACATAGACCGCCCGCCGATACTGTATGAGAAGTTGTGGCTCGCAGGATCCGAATCCACGCTCTTATCCCAAGCGAAGAACTCCGCATCTACTGCATGCATGGCCTGAAGCTGATTCCACAGCAGATCTTCGAAGTGCTGCTCCGACTGGATTGAAGGTCCCTTGAACATCGCGATGAACGTAATGAAATGGTCTTCCACGACCGGGAATTCTCGAAAGAAGCAATAGAGATCATGGCAAACAGCGCGGACGGCGCCGTCGCAAGCCAATTCCGGATATAGCCCGAAACGATAGCATTTTTGGCTGAACGCCGAGACCGCGCCGGTGCATGGGTAAAACTGACCCAAGATCTGTTGTCGTAGCTGGTCATGAGCCTGGAGGAGCTCGGCATCGATTGGCACCTCTGGGGCAAAGGGTCTCGTGACCATCTTTCCGTTGAAGGCCGCGTAGCTTGAGAGCCGACTTCCCACTGGATCGGCCGACAAGGGGTTGCACCGGTGCTTAGCGCTCCCCGCGAAATCGTCCTTCACAATAAGCGGTAATGGCGGTGGGGTTACATCGTCGGGAAGGTGTTGACTGACGTTTTCGAAATTGCGAGCGGTCGCCAGCTCGGCAGACGCCGTTTCATCCGCTGTCGGGTCAGTCATGTTGCACACTCTCTTATTGCCTGAGTTAAGCCTGGACGTTAGGACACACGTCCAACATCGTTCTGCATCGCTTGTCCAGACGATCGCTTGGCTGCGGATTATGGAGACTGACGAGCGCGTTCGCCTATAGTTCTTCGGAATAGTCGAAACTGCTTTGGAGGGGGTGGAAACGTGAGCCGCGATACCTTAGTAAAACAAGGCACATCGTACACGACAACCGTCAATCTCGTCCCGGTTCAATGCCCTTATTATGAGGCGCTAAGGCAATGGAACATGTTGTTCAACCAACAGGGCTCACAGCCCTTCGAGGCAAGCTTGGGAGGACATGGCTCATCGATCAATACCGAAGCGCGAAGCGCAGGATACTGCGCCGGTCGGAAGGCGAGGCGTTCCTGCTCCGAAGGTATTGTCGGATCCATGGCAAACCCTTCAATCAGGCAAACCCTCAGACCTTTACGGAGAAGCTGTTCTGGCGCATGATCAGCTGGAACCGGGGAGACATGCCTCCTCGGTTTACGCAGCTGGCCGATAAGTATGCGGTACGCGCCCATGTGGCCCGCACCGTGGGAGAGGAATATTTGATCAAGCTTTTATGGCACGGGAATGACCCATCCGCAATTCCGTTCGATCGGCTGCCGGCCGAGTATGTCATCAAGCCGAGCCACGCTGCCGGACAAGTGATCATCGTCAAAGGACGGCCGAATCGAGACGAGATCATTCGGACCGTCTCCGGCTGGTTGGCCGGCAATTATTATTGGCACGGCCGCGAGTATCAATATTATGGTATCAAGCCACAGATTGTGATTGAGGAATGTCTGAAGAATGAGGATGGGAGTCCCCCGCTCGACTACAAATTCTACTGTTTCAACGGTACGCCCGATCAGATCATCGTGCGCAATCATACACACGACATCCACCCCATATTTGATACGGCATGGAATCTCCTCGACCTTGTCGTTTCAAACTGTACGGCACGGCCGTTGGTTCCAAAGCCGGTCGATTTGGATGGGATGCTTGCACTTGCCGCAAAACTATCGGCGGGGTTTGGATTCGTCCGCGTCGATTTATATAACGTCAGGGGACGAGTTTACTTCGGCGAGTTGACCTTCACTCCTGCGGCAGGGATCTTGAAATATACGCCTGAAAGTTGGGATTTGAAGCATGGGGAAAAATGGGATCTGTCGTTGGATGTGAAGGCTACGATTTGATGAATGACAACACCGCATGGACTGTACTATTGAGTGCTTTGTCGTCGTCTCGAATTACCGATAAACACTGTTAGCGAAACTCGCTTTCGGCTGGCTCCAAGGGCGATGAAGTAACACTCAAGCGTTCCGCGCATTGTAGTTATGACAAACCAGCTTGACGCAGTTTGAAAGACGCGGATAACTGAAGTGTTATCCGCTCGCTTGATTACGATACTTCGAAAAAGAGCTCGCGGTCGGGCAAGCATTGTACGGAGCCGGCGACCAGGATGGCCTATTAGCTGCGGTTTAAGGATGGCTTAAGAGATTGTACGCGACCAGCCTCAGTATCTCTAGCTCAAGCGAGCCATTGCCTTATGATGCCACGGGCTATTGATAATGCTGAGCTTGGGTGAGAAACAGGTTGGTGTAGAGGCCTTGCTGCGCCATCAACTCATCGTGCGTGCCTTGCTCGACGATCTGCCCTTGCTCCACAACGAAGATTCGGTCTGCCATTTTGACGGTGGACAGCCGGTGGCTGATTAAGATCGCCGTGCGTCCTTGAGCGAGCTCATGAAACCGCTCGAAGAGCTCTGCTTCTGCTTTGGCATCCATCGCGCTGGTGGGCTCATCCAAAATAAGAATTTGCGAGTCTCGCAGGATTGCCCTCGCGAGCGCCACTTTCTGCCATTCACCAATGCTCAGCTCATGCCCGCTCTCAAACAGCTTGCCGAGCAATGACTCGTACCCGTTCGGCAAGCGTTCAATGGCCTCATGAATGCCGGCCTGTTTCGCCGCCCGGACCATCGCGAACGAATCGACGCCACAACCCCTCACGCCCATGGTGATATTGTCTTTGGCCGATAGCTGAAACTTGACGAAGTCCTGAAAGATTCCGCTGACGGCGCCACGCACATCGGTAATGGAATAGTCCCGAAGGTCCGTCCCATCGATCATGATGCGCCCTTTTGACGGATCATACAGCCGGCACAGGAGCTTCACCAATGTCGTCTTGCCGGCGCCATTGGCCCCAACGAAAGCGATATGCTCACCGCGCCTGATCGAAAAGGTGAAGTCCCGAATCGCGACGCGCTCTTCGTGTGGGTATTGGAACGATACATGTTCGAACACAATACCCTCGGTAATCGGGCGAGGAAATGCCTTCGGGCACACCGATGTCGGCAAACGGGACCGGACCCTCAAAAACTCGTTCAAGGTGGCCAGAAACAGATTGTTTTCATAGAGGTTCGTCACGCTCTGTCCGATACTCTCTAAGAACCCCGAAGCCCGTTGCACGGCTTGAAAACAGATCACAAGATCTCCCACCGTGAACTGGCCCTGAAGCGTTCGCACTGCCACAAAACTATAGATCCCAAAGATACCGATCACACCGATCAGCTGGGCGAACGACGCAGAGAGCGCCCAGCGCCGCTCCAGATCGATTCGCTCTTGGCACAGGACCGCTCGCGCGTCTTGGAACCATTGCCGTAAGCGAGGGCCAAGGTCGAACAAGCGGACTTCTTTCGCGGCAAGAGCTTGAGTCAGCAGCATGTGGATGTACCAGGCCTTCCGTTGAAGCGGTGTCCGCTCACGCTCCCAAACAAATACCCTATTAGACTGTTGCAGCCGGACGATCAAATACGGGATGGCCGCGAGGATGAGGACGGGAATCACACCCCAATGCAACCACCAGAGGACCGCCCCCATTGCGATTAACGAAATGGTATGTTGACCCAACTGAAGCACCGCATTGAGAATCGCTGTCGGGCGATGGGGGGCGTCCTGCTGTGCACGATGCAGCGTATCGTGATACTGCGCATTCTCATAATACTCAAGATCCACCTCTAACGATTTGACCTGAAGAATTGCATACATATGATCGGTAACAATTTGAGCCTGGATCCTGGAAATCAGACCGCTGATGGCAGTCAACACAGCTGTGACCGCTGCGACACCGGCTATGCCTCCGAGAATGGTGAGTATACGTGTCATCGAAACGTCGTCCGTTGGTGTCTTGAGCGCCTCGGTTACGGTATCGATCAACAGCTTCGTCAGATAGAGCACCACCAGCGGCAGGAGCCCCTGAATGACGCGCACGACGAGACCGGCAACGGCGAGACGTGGACTGCTCTCCCACACCAGCAAGAGCGCCCAGCGGACCGTCGTGAGAAAGGAGCCTACGCGCTTCGTGCTGACTTTCATATGCTGTGTGCCCCAGTCTTTGATCGCAGAGGTTAGTTCAGACCCTGGTTGGATCGGTAGGATACGAGAACGTCACTGTGAAACGTTGCCAATGCGTACCCGGCTCATAAAACGCATTAGAGCCCAACGTCAGCCAGGCATGGCCGTCGAGACTCGCCACTCCTTTTCGCACACCGCAATGAAACACGACCGGATACCCCAGTTGACGAGCCAATCTATAGAGCACTAAGGATCGAGGGAAGCAATTTCCACGTTTGTTATAGGGAAATAACTGAAGCCAGCGATCGACATAGCCGACTAAGGCTTTCATGGTGGCATCATCTCGGTCTCTGGTTGCCGACCGTCGGTGTAATTGCTGAAGTATGACCGGTAGACTGTGGAGTAGCAGCGAGAGTCGAACCCAGAGCACCACACCTCCGACGCGAAGCACAGTCCGGTACTTCTTCATACGGCCATTGCTATACATCGAGCGCCTTTCACCGCAGAAGGCCTCTCCTGCCGGCGGTCACGCAGTCTCGGAGCGTCCGTCATGGCATGACCAAGTCAACATCGCTTCTCCGTAAGAGACTGCTTGATCTTCCGGCGTCTCTGTTGAGCGGCACTTAACCACTGTGTGCGACCCAACGATTGATCGTTCCACGAATCGTGGGTGAAAGGAGATGCTTCATTACTCGATGCACTGGAATAATGATACGCGCGAGGTGTGGCAGCGAATGGCGCCAGCGAAACCATGAAGGGGGTGTTGTGGCGAGACGGCTATGCGCACGACAGAGTAGCAAGCCGAACGACCAACGTTCCCGCCAGGAATCTTTCAACGAAAAATAGAGCGCTCCTGCTTGCTCTTCGTTGACTCCGTCCTGGAAGTTCGTGAGGAGACTCGCCGGCATTCGATGGGAAAGCGTTCGAATGTCAGAATCCCTCTCAAGCCGTGCCAGCACCATCTCGGGGAGCGGAGCATCCAGCAGTCGATGGGCAAGCGACAACCCCATAGAGAGCATGCCTCGGCAGCGCCAGTTCGACGCATACACAAAAATCTGATTCCAGTCTAGATTCGGGTGTGACCGCAGCAATTCTGCCACGTCACAGACCCATTTCAGCAGTTCCCACGCATGCTTGGACCCATGCACACACAGGACGATGAGCAGCAGTTCCGGGGCCAATCCTGGAACCCTCTTGTTCTCCAACACTATAGGAATCCGAGACCGCCAGAACTCGGGACGATCTAACCAAAAGGTAAAGAATTGATGGGCCATCACCCACTGGAGATCGACACAACTGAGTCCACGCGTCTTGATATACACATGATAGGGTCCCTGTTCATGGTTCGTTTCACTGGACGTATCCAAAGCGGTTTTGCGTTTATAGCCTTGAGTAAATAGAACGGCTTCTGCGGCCGCAATGGAAGCTTTTGGAACAAGAAGGTCCAGATCGGTGAACTCGCGAAGGGTCACATCGCCATAGGCCGACACCGCCAGAGTGGCTCCCTTAATCGGGATGACCGGGACTCCGCGTGCCGCCAATGCTTCGCACAAATCCACGAGTTCGTCGGCAAGCGCCCGGTTCAGCATAGCCTCCGCCTGGGTCTTGTGACGGAGTTGCACCAGCAGTTTGGCAGGAACGAGATCGGACGAAACCGCAGAGAGATTCTTATATAACAGCGGAACCACGCCATGATATTCCGCCATTTTCAGGACTATTGACCAATCAAGCGATTCCTGCGCTCTTGCCCGAATACGTGCCGTGAGATCGTTGGTCAACACCGTACGAGCGCACCAGACGATGAATTCCGATTCGGGTCGGAGAGGAAATAGTCGGGCATTGGGCCGTGCCATCATCACCGTGCCTCTTCCAGAAGCGGCGTGATCAGTTTCGGCAGATCGAGAATATCGCGACCAAAATGCAAGCGGTAGCAGTCCACCTGCTGTACAAGCTTTGCAAGGACGTGAAACTCACGTCGGGCGACAGCCGGGTCGTAGACCAAGAGCGCTTGAGGAAGGAGCATTTCCAAGGCACGGCTCTTTGGGAGCCGCTCCAGACTACTGTGCGGAGCATCGACGACCTGCGGGAAGAGCACGAGAGCCGGATGGCAACACTCGCCGATTGCGGTCGGATAGAGCTCTTCCGCATCAAAAGTCCGCTTGGGGAATCCGGGTCGAAGCACTGCCTCAGATGCATTCCGGAGCTCCGGGAAAAAGTCGATCGTCTCTTCCGTCACGTTGATTTTGATGGGAAAGGGGAGAAGGTTGACGTGCGTCCCTGCATCTTGAATTAACGGATGATCGTCCGATAGATATCGGTAACCCGCTCGAAGCAGTGAGATAAAGGATGTTGTCTTACCACGCCCGCTGTTCCCTGGGATCAAGATTCCCTTGCCATGCTTCTCCAGCGCGGTCGCATGAATGGTATAGAGTCCTCGGCATCGCAGGAGCTCAATCAAGGCGATGTGGAACAAATATTCAATCAAACTCGCGGGCATTGCCTGAGGCCGTATAAGATAGCCCTCCGCTCGACCTTGCTCCCGATCGATGACAAGCATTCCAATATCGTAAAACTCTGCGATCAAACGTCTACCGTCCTCAAACACTTGATAAGGCAAATTGGTTGCTCGTCGCTCTTCGACCGCTGCTCCTGTTCCCGACGCAAGCCGACGTGCCAGAGGCGAGATGACGACTGGAATATTTGCACGCGACTCGACTGCCTGAAAGCACAAGGCGAGTGGAGTCGATTCATCGACCGAGTCTCGGCGAAAATGTCTCAGCAGTTCGTTCACTGGTGCCGCCAGGAAAGGAGACGTTGTGACATACCGTACCGGCGTCCCGTACAGGAGGAAGAGAGACTCGGTCATAGGCTGATCAACCACACACATCGTCATGCTGACCCTTAAGGCAATGGTTCTCGCCACTTACCCGACTGAGGTTAAAGCTGGCTGGCCGTAGGATGGCCAGCCAGTTGGCTCACGGGCCGGTAATGCGAATTCGGTTAACGGAGGATGTCCGAGAACCCTGAATTTCCCGGCACGCCATCCCCACCGCCGTTACCGAAACCGTTATTGCCCTGCGGTCCGCCATGACCGGAACGGCTCGCAGTGATGTCGCGCAGTAACTCGTGTTTCACCAACAGTGGCTGCACATATGACTCTTTCCTCATGCTCCTTCACCTCCTCTCTTGTTGAAGTAGCCCTTCCTGAATCAACTGTTTGACCAGAGTGACGAGATCGTCAAGGGCTCGCTCAGGTGCGACATCAAACCGGTCACACAGGACCGCGTGAATGTCGCTGATGGTGTGATGACCGGTACAATGGTCCCAGATCACGCTGCCTAACCGGTTCAACGTGTAGTACCGGCCGGTGCTGAGATCCAAGAGCACTGTCTCACCGTCCATGTTCGTACCCTGTACATCAAGACTGGGCCGGAGAAGAATTTGGTCACACATCGTAGGATCGACGAGGTGATCTACCGTGGCATGAGATGAGCGTGCGTGTTGGGCGTCCGACATAGCCTTTTCCTCCCGGAGCAAAGACTCAATGCTCGACGTTTTCAAGAACGTATCAGGAGGAGACTACCTTGGTAATTCCACTTTCGAGGGAATTGTAAGATGAAAGTAGGGCGAGACGTTGGTTATGGGCCCTCACACCTCCGCGGGCAAATTCCAGACAGATTTAACGGCTGATATGTAATATCGGGCGCTAGAGAACCCCGGCACCTCGTGAAAGTGGCTTGCCTAATCCGGCAATAGTTCCTACCTATGGATCATTAGAACACTTCATCGCGCATTCTAAAATAATGCTCGATTCGGTGGCATCCCCTTCGAATCCCTTCTGGTCGCTGACTTGCGTAGCACGACAAAAGTAGTTACAGTAGAACGTGCGCTATGAGTGGGATGAAGCCAAGAACCGCAGCAATCGTGCCAAGCACGGCTTGGACTTTGCCGATGCCGACCAGGTCTTCGCCGGCCGCTGCGTAAGCTTCATCGATGATCGTTTCGACTATGGAGAGAAGCGGCTGATCACTCTCGGCATGCTCGCTGGGCGGGTCGTGGTGATGGCTCACGCCCCGCGCGGGCACGAGGCGACGCGCATCATCTCCATGAGAAAGGTGAACCGACGTGAGCAGGAAATCTATCAAAAGCGACTTGGCGAGACTTGACCGGCTTAAGAATCGGGACATCGACTATTCGGAGATTCCACCGCTGGATCCCTCGTTTTTCAAGAGGGCAACCGAAGCTTGGCCACCGGCGAAGCAACAAGTTACGGTGCGTCTTGACGTCGATGTGCTCGACTGGCTCAAAATGCATGGGAAGGGCTATCAGACGCGGCTGAACCGCATCCT
>CAYXKP010000108.1:2404-15424 GCA_964465695.1 uncultured Nitrospira sp. | reverse complement strand
GTTTTTCAAAATAGATAAAACGGATTGGAGTTATCGGCTAATCCGATGTATAGTGTCTTCCCTGATTCGAGGCTTAGGGCCCTATGGATTGGCTGAACTATCATCACTTATTGTATTTCTGGTCCGTCGCCAAGCACGGAACCGTGACGAAAGCCTGCGAAGAGCTCCGTCTGGCGCAACCCACGATCAGCGGACAGATCCACCTCTTGGAAAATACGTTGGGAGAAAAGTTATTCATACGAACCGGCCGCCGCCTGGCGCTGACCGAGATGGGCCAGCTCGTGTTCAAGTACGCGGAGGACATCTTCGCGACCGGCCAAGAGTTGATGAACACCGTGAAGGGGCAGGGCAATGGGCATCCTGCCAGGCTGGTCGTCGGCATTGCGGACGCGGTGCCGAAACCGCTGGCGACTCAGCTCCTCAAATCGGCTTTGAAGCTGTATCGGCCGACGCGGTTGATCTGCAACGAAGATAAATTGCACCAACTCCTGACCGATCTGGCAGCCCATCGGTCGGATCTGGTGATCGCCGACACACCGACCCCGCCCAGCATCAAAGAACATATGTACAACCACCCCTTGGGCGAATCGGGGGTGACCCTGTTTGCCACGGCGAAGCTGGCCGCGCAGTACCGACGAGGATTTCCCCAATCGCTTCACAACGCACCGTTGCTCCTTCCTACTTCCAACGCCATGCTTCGGCGGCTGTTGGACCAATGGTTGGTCAACAATGGGTTGCAGCCCAACATCGTGGGAGAGTTCGACGACAGCGCGACCTTGAAAGCGTTCGGCCAGGACGGCCATGGGATCTTCCCCGGCGCGTCGGTGATCGAGAAGGAGATCTGCCGCCAATATCGGGTGCAAGTGGTCGGACAGCTGGACCAGCTCAAGCAGCATTTTTACGCGATCACCGTGGAACGGCGGCTGAAACACCCTGCCGTTCTCGCGCTCGTTCGCACCGCCAGACGCGAACTGCTCAGTTAGTCGTCAATTGGGCTTCCGCTAGAAAAACTGCGATCGGACCTGAGGCGCCCTACCGCTCTCAGGAGTTCCTTCCGCTCAGGACTCGTGAGTTCTTTCCAATTTCCGGCGCTCAGCCCGTTGACAGTAATGTGCATAATCCTCGTGCGATGAAGTTTGATCACCCGGTAGCCCAGCGCTTGGCACATCCGCCTGATCTGCCGGTTGCGTCCCTCCGTAAGAATGATGCGAAACTGATCACGCCCGACGCGCGTCATCCGACAGGGCCTCGTGATGCTCCCGAGAATGACGACTCCGCCGGCCATGCGGTCCAGGAACGATTGATCGAACGGACGATCGACCTGCACGAGGTACTCTCGCTCATGGCCGAATTGCGAACGGAGAATCTCGTTCACGATATTGCCGTCGTTCGTCAGTAAAATGAGGCCGGATGAATCCTTGTCCAGCCTCCCGATCGGGAAAATCCGCTCCGGATGCCCGATTTCAGCAATGATGTTCCGAGGAACGTGCGATTCGCTCGTCGTCGTGACGCCGACCGGCTTGTGATACTTGATATAGAGCGTCGCCTTACCCCAGGGAATCACTTGTCCCGCTCGGGCAATGACGTCCGTCGGCTCCACCTGGTCGCCGAGTTTCGCCACACGACCGTTGATCGTGATGACACCCGACTCGATTAAACGGTCGGCCTCGCGCCGCGAACAGATCCCATGCTCGGTGAAGAATTTATTGATGCGGATGGTTGGCGCCACAGAAAATTGGGTTTTATCGCCGGATGCTCAAACAGGTTCTTCTTCTCACCCGCCCAGCCCCGGCACGCCGAGACGCGCCCTTCCCGTGATCGGCCGCAGCGAGGCGCACGGCGCGACGAATAAGTAGCGCCATGTCTGTGCGCGCCGGCGAGTCAGTGAGCCGGCAGTGTCCCAGGGGTGAGGCGTACTCTTTCACCCGCCCGCCCCGAGCTGCTTGCGTAGCTCTGCCCCGTCGGTACGTTGAGCCTCTGAGCGAGGCGAGGTGCGCGAGGCGACGAACAAGTCGCCTCAAGTTTGCGCACGGGCGCGAGATGGTGAGCGCCCAGTGTCCCCAGCGGGCAGCCTGTTTCAGTATCCGGCTTAATGTACGCGACGGCCGGCCCTGACCCGTCCGAGTATACGATAGATCAGCCGCGCGATGGAAAATTGCGGCGCCACGAATCCTTCGATGGGAGCGATCTCGCTGACATCCATGCCGACGATGCCGGGCCCGTTGGCCAGAGCCGTGATGAGATTGAGGGTATCGTACCATCCGAGCCCACCCGGCTCGGGAGTGCCCAAGGCGGGAACGATCGACGCATCCAAGCCATCGCAGTCGAATGTCAGATACACCGGCGTTCGACAGGCCGCCACCACTTCAGGGATCCAGTTCGATGCTTTGCCTTCGTACGGCCCGGATGGATCAAGGATCGTTGCCGCAAAGAACGTTCGGATTCGGTCCGTCGAGTCGATACGAGCCCTTTCCTCCGGGCTGATCGATCGAATACCCACTTGCACGAGCGCCAAACCATCATCCACCACGCGCGCCATGACGCTGGCGTGGCTGAACGGATTGCCTTGATAGGCATCCCGCAAGTCTCCATGGGCATCGATCTGCACAACCGTCATCTGCGGGTATCGTTTCGCATGGGCCCGAATCGCGCCTAATGCCCCGGTGTGTTCGCCCGTCAGCGTGATGAGGAACCGCCCGGTTCGCACATGCGGGGACACAAACGCTTCGATGGCATCGACCGCCGCTCGGTCGATCTCCCCTTTGAGATCCAACGGCGAAGCCGTCGCGATCCCGCCCCATTCTCGAAACGTTTCATACCCGAGTTGTTCGTCGTAAAATTCAACCTGGGCAGAGGCTTCGAGAATGGCGGATGGTCCTCGATCTGATCCCGCGATATAGCTTGAGGTATGTTCGTAGGGAGCGGGCAGCACGTAGACACCCGCTTGATCCGGATGACACCAAGGTTCTTCGATCCCCAGAAAATTGCGGTTCGGCCCCTCCCAACCGGCAGGAAGCGTCATGTGCGTTCCTTCCTTCGCCCGGCAGTAACTGCGGCCTACCGATGCGGGCCGCGACCACCAGGCACCTTACCGGCGACCACGGGTGGGCACGTTTTCCGGCGGGATAAACACGGCCAGTGCGATGACCGTCGTCCACTTGCCCTTCTTCCCGACTGCCGACTGGGTGATGTTCAGCGTCCTCACGATTTTCCCACCCATTTTGAACACCTGCTCGCGCTCTTTCCAAGCCACGTTCGGATCGAACTCGACGCCTAAGGTCGTCGCGAGCATCTGCGCGGCGAGATCTTCCGTATACTCACCGGTCTCTTCATCTGTTTCGCCATGGGCATGGTGCTCCGACAGATAGCCGTATGTGCCGAGATCGGTGGGCTTCGCCAGGCCCACGGAAGCCGAGATGAGTCGGTTCCGCTCATTCGTCTCGGAACGCGCCATGACGCAAAACGTGATTTCACCTGGCTTCAGGAGCTTCTCTCCGCGCTTGCGGGGGATGATTTTACAGTGAGGCGGAAGGATCGACGACACGCTGACCAAGTTGCAGTACGCCACACCGGCGCTGCGCAACGCTTCTTCGAAGGAGGCCAGCTTTTCCTTATGGATCCCCACCCCACGGGTCAGAAACATATGCGTAGGTACCATCATCTCCCCTTTCGTCAGGTCATCGACGTTTCTGGTTGTTCGGAAGTTGTTTGGTGACGTGATCCCAAGAGGCCAGCCAGGCAAACAAACCGGACCAGATCAACAGCAGTGTCGGGCGCTTGTTGTAGCAAGATTGGAGTGGGTTCGCAATATCCGCTAGACACTTTTTTCGTGTACTTGAGGAGGGTCTTTCAAATTTACAATCAGCATCCGCGGCTCCGTCATATCTTCAATCGCCGCGCGAACTCCCTCGCGTCCCAACCCCGAGTCCTTCACCCCACCGTAGGGCATATGGTCGGCCCGGAATGTCGGAATTTCATTCGCCAACACGGCTCCGACTTCCAGGTGACGAAAGGCATAAAAAATCTTGTTGATGTCCTGCGTGAAGATGCCGGCCTGCAATCCGTAGTCCGACTGATTGAGCAGCGCGACCGCTTCGCTGAACTGTCGATACGGCGTGACGGTGACGACGGGCCCAAACACCTCCTTGCATGAGATCTTCATGTCGGCCCTGACGTTCGACAACACCGTCGCCTCAATAAGCGATCCCTTCCGCTTCCCGCCCAACAACACACGGGCTCCGTCCGCGACGGCTTCGCCGATCCAGCTCTCCACCCGCTGAGCGGCCACCTGATCGATCAGGGGACCGATGCTCGTCGTCTCGTCGGCCGGATCTCCCAGTTTCAACCGCGCGACGTGCATGAGCAACTTGGTCGTAAACACATCCGCGATCGACTGGTGAACGAAAACCCGTTGCACCGAAATGCACGTCTGGCCGGCATAGCCGAATCCGCCCGCCGCGCAGCGCTGGGCCGCGAGCTCGAGGTCGGCATCGGACTCGATGACCACGCCGGCGTTACCCCCCAGTTCGAGCGTGACTTTCTTCTTCCCGCATTTGGCCTTCAGCATCCATCCCACCGAGGCACTGCCGGTGAAACTGAGCAACTTGAATCGTGGATCGACGACCATCCGCTCGGCGAGGCTGTTATCGCACGGCACTACATTGAGCCCTCCCGGAGGAACTCCCGCCTCCATGGCCACTTCTCCTAAAAGGAGAGCCGTTAACGGCGTTTGAGGAGCCGGCTTGATGAGAATCGGGTTGCCGGCCGCGAGCGCAGGCGCCACTTTGTGGGCCACAAGATTCAGCGGAAAGTTGAAGGGCGTGATGCCGAGAATCGGACCGATCGGAAATCGGCGCAGCATGCCGAGATGGTGATCGGAGCCGGGCGTCCAGTCGAGCGGGATCACTTCTCCCGGGATGCGTCGTGCCTCTTCAGCCGCCACGGTAAACGTTTGAATGGCCCGGCTCACCTCACGCTTCGCGTCGCTAATCGGCTTGCCCGCCTCAGCCGTGATGGCCTGGGCAAATTCATCCCGGCGCCGATAGAGCAGGGCGGCGACCTGTTGGAGCATATTGTACTTGGCATGCGCCGGGAGCTGCGCCATCGTCGCAGCCGAGCCGGACGTAGACGCGATGGCCTCTTCGACATCCGATTCGGTCGCTTGGATGACCTGAGCGACGAGTTTCCCGGTGAAGGGATCGACGACAGGGGCCGAGACCTCGCCCGATTTCCATCGGCCATGAACGAGGAATGGACGGGATTCCTGCACTGGAAGACTCACCGGAGTCTATGATGAGGTTGGCATTAATCCGCCGCTTCAACCGGCGCGGCGGTTTCAGGGGCAGGCTGGACAACCGTGGCCGCTTCTTGTGCGGCGACTGCCTTGGCGATCAATTCTTCCGTACCCCAATCGCGGATCGCCTCCAAGGTAAATCCCTCGTAGGTCGACACTCCATGACAAGACGGACAGTCCGGCATCGGGACTTTCCGGTAGAAGACTTCCGTGAGGCACGACATGCAGACCCAGAAGTCGTCATCGCGATGGGAGACGGGCCAAAACGATTGCATCAAAGCCATATGGAGACCCCACCTTTATTGACGAAGAGGACTATCGCACCTGGTGCAGGATGTCAACCTCCTGCGCAAAGACCTCGCCCGCTCCGGCGGCAACTCGACTATCTTTTGTCGCTCGCCAACAGTCGATCGATTTCCTCTGCGAACTTTTCGAAGGGAAATGCTCCGGGAATCGCAACGGCCGGCTCCTTCTCCGTCGGCTCGGCGGACGTCCGCATGAGGATGAACCCGGGCGTTCCGTGAAACCCCCACTGGTTGGCCTCCTGGCGATCTTCGAAGATCACCCGTGTAAACCGCCCGTCGTTCATGCAGCGTTCAAACGCTCCCTGGTCCAAGCCGAGCGCAAGCGCATGCTTGAGGTAAACCTGCTTGTCCAACCGCCCCCCTGCGGCAAACAACCGATCATGCATTCCCCAATACTTGCCTTGGGCACCCGCACATCGTGCCGCCGAGGCGGCGTCAACTCCCGGCCCCTGGTCGGCTCGCGGATAATCCTTGTAGAAAAATCTGACTTTTCCGGTATCGACGTAGCGAGCCTGAATCCGCGGCCACGTATCCTTGAAAAACTTCCGGCAATAGCCGCAAGTAAAATCGGAGTATTCGATGAGTGTGATCGGCGCGGTCGCAAGCCCTCTCATGCGACCATCGGCTTCCAACACGTCTTGGGCCGAGGCGTGAGAAACCCACGCAAGCCCACCGAAGAGAAGCAGCTGAATCAGCAGTAGCCCGACGATTTTCCTCATGATCGATGCGCAGCACCGACTTTCTTCCGCTCCAGAATCCCCATCATCAGCAAGGGCCAGACGACCGTCGCATCGCTCAGCACTTCGGCGAACCGCCCACCGTCCTTCGGCGTCACAAATTTCCCCCACGAAAGTCCTTCCTGATACGTACAGCCGCTGAGCCCCCCCCAGTAGTCCGGTTCGGGACAAATTCTCACCCCGTAGTGAAATCGAGGCGGCTTGACATGCAGGCCCAATCGAAGGTTGCCGATTTCAATGTACGGACCGACCTGTTGCGCCCAGTTCCGCGGAACTCCTCCTCCAATGGTGAAAATGCCGAGTCGTTTGGCGGAGAGGACATGGTCGGCATAGCTGTTGAGATCCAGATAGGGATTGAATGAAGGATAGGACTGATGGATCGCCCGCAAAATGTCCAGATCTTTTCCGTGCCCGGCCCGAGATCGGGCTTGATCGATTTCCCGAGCCATCGCCCAGGTTCCCATGTCCAGCCCCACTTCCGAATCGGTGAACGCCGGGATATAGACCGGTACCTTTTTCAAGTAGGCGCTTTTCAGAATTCCGTCGCCGTCCAATTCTTCCGCCAACGTCTTTCCGAGCTCTCGCGTGAGAACTTCCGAAGAAAGCGGCCGATCATGGTTCAGGCGCTTCAACGTGTGCGCGACGACGTGCTCGACGTAATTCAAGTTCGCTTCCATCTCCAGCGTGTCGTAGACGCGATTGTATCCTTTTCGAAAGAGCTCTTCGTCGCTCATCGAAGGATCGTGTCGATAATGCGTCTTGCCGACCGACTCACTGAGGCCATGCGCCATCAACGCTCCGGTGGAGACGATGCATTGCACCATTCCTTCATCAATCATCTTGGTGATGATCTTGCCCATCTTGGCGATCGTCATCGCCCCGGACAACGTCATCACGACGTGACAGTCGGGGTCTTCGATCATCGCCCACAACACGTCGAACGCCTTGCCGACATGCCGCCCTCCGAACGCGGTTTTGCCCATGGCCTCAAGCAAATCGCTGAACGAGGCGATCTTGTCCGGATCCAGCGGTTCGAGCGCTTCTAGCCCATCTTTTGCACCGTCATGAAATTCGCGTGCGTACATACGATCCTCTGAGAAATCTCAATGTGTATTTGTTTATACACAACCGAGAATAGAGGCGTCAACGAAAGGTTCGCACGTTCGGCGGACGCGAAGCTGATAGAAGCTGACCGCGTCTGCTCTAAATTCAGAATGCGCACTGCGCCGCCGCGACGTGGCCGAATAAAATGAATCGGCAGGACATGGCGCCAGAATTTTTACTCCGACCGCCCTAGCCTTTCTGATGGACGGAACCTATAATTCCGGCTCCCTTCAGTTAAGCAGGTCCTCACGAACCTGCTGCTTCGCATCGTCCTGCATGCAATCATGAGGCAGCACTGATGCAACACGATCATCAACGCCTCCGTTCTAAAACCGAAATCAATCAGGGCATCGCGTCCAGTCCCTATCCGTCCAAAGCCTCGATCAATGTCGATCCGAAAATCACCACGGAAGCCGGTGATTGCGGGGACGCTTTTTAGAGGTCGATGTCACGCGTACTCGTGCGCGCAACTTGAGAAGGAGGCGACTATGACCGCCAACAAGCCTGCCATCTGGGTACCCGGAGATTGGAACGCCTTGTTCGGATTCGGCACCAACATCTTGCTCAACCTGTTGGTGCTCACCGGCCTGCTCCGATTCGTGCTGAAGATGCCGGACAGTCTCGTCTTCGGTCGCATTCTTCCTGCCTGCGGCCTCATGCTGTTCATGAGCACCATGTACTACGCATGGCTCGCCTACCAGCTGGCGAGGACCACCGGGCGCAACGATGTCACCGCGCTCCCCTCCGGCACCAGCGTGCCTCACATGTTCGTGGTGGTGTTCGTGATCATGCTGCCGATTACGCTGCAAACGGGGGATCCGATCAAGGGATGGGAAGCCGGCCTGACCTGGGTGTTCGTGCAGAGCTTCGTCCTCATGATCGGCGGCTTCATCGCTCCGTGGATACGCAAAGTGACCCCGCGCGCGGCGCTGCTCGGCACGCTGGCCGGTGTGTCCATTGCGTTTATTTCCATGCGCCCGGCCCTGGAAATGTTCATGACACCGCTGATCGGGCTCATCTGCTTTGCGATCATCATGGTCAGCTGGCTGGGCGGAGTGCGTTACTTCAAGGGCATCCCTGCGGGCCTTGTGGCGATTGCCGCGGGCACGCTGATCGCCTGGGGCTCGACCGCCTTGAGCCTGAACTATGGCGGCATGAGCCTGGACAAGATGATCGGATCATTCTCGAATTTCGGTTTCTCGGTTCCGATACCCGCACTCGGCCACGTGTTCGCCGGTTTTGAATATCTGGGCGTCATCTTGGTCACCGCCATCCCGTTCGGCATCTATGATCTGGTGGAAGCCGTCGACAATGTCGAAAGCGCCGCGGCGGCCGGTGACAGCTTTCCGACCACGCGCGTGCTCACCGCCGACGGCATCATCAGCCTGATCGGCTGCCTGATGGGCAATCCCTTCATTCTCGCCGTCTACATCGGTCAGCCGGGCTGGAAAGCGATCGGTGGTCGCATCGGCTATTCCGCCGCAACCGGCATATTGGTAATTCTGCTGGCCTGGTTCGGCATTATTTCGGTCATGATGGCATTGATCCCGGTCGTGGCCATCGCGCCGATCTTGCTCTACATCGGCATGTTGATCGGCTCGCAAGCATTCTTGGAAACGCCGCGCAGCCATGCTCCGGCCATCATCCTGGGGCTCGTCCCGCATGTCGCGGCGTGGGGCAAACTGCAGATCGAAGGTGCATTGGGTGCCGCCGGTACCACTGTCGCGACCGTCGGACTCGACAAACTCGGTCAGGTCGGCGTTCTCTATCACGGGCTACAGGTCATTGGCGGCGGCGCGATCCTCGGGGGACTGGTGCTGACTTCGATTGCCGTATTCGTGATCGACCGATCCTTTTCCAAGGCCGGCGTGTTCGCCCTCGTCGGTGCCGCGTTCACTTTCTTCGGTTTCATGCATGGCGAGGCGATCGGCTTCGCGCAATCGCCGGTCGTCGCCCTCGCCTATCTGGGTGTCGCGGGCATCATGTTCGGGTGCGCGAGATACGCAACCTCGACGCTACCGGCCGTCGAAACCCATCCACACGTCGCGGTTGGTCAAACCGCCGGCTGAGAAGATTTTGGAGATTGGCAATCTTGAATCCTGGAGTGTCGCTGAAGTCCAAGAGGACTTTCACAACCGGCGTTTCTACTCGCAGATCGGACGTAGATGTACTGTCAGCGGCATTCTGCCCTCAGGATATTGAAAATGTCTTCTGCCGGTCATGTCCAAACTTCTTTACCGATCATTTTATCAATCACACCTCGTCATACCGATGCTACGAGATCGGATTCCACACTTTTTGGATTCGCCAGGGATTCAAGTCAGATAGGAATCAGACGGGCCTATCCCATGGAAAGATCTGAACATTATTCGATATCTCGCAGCGAGCCCGTATAGATGTCTCAACTACCTCTCACACCCATCTTTTGAGGGGTAGATAAACCAATCACTCAAGATTAAAAATGTGGCGCAAACTTACACACGAACTCGCAGTATTCTCTGCGATGTACAATTTTAGATTCTCATATTTCTCTCGCAAGCAATCGCCTCCAAATGAGCTCCCATCCCTTAGGCACGTCAAAATAGGTGTCTCTATCTTGGCCTGGAGCGGCGTTGTGCTGGCCTCCACCTATCGGTCTCATACGCCGGTGGTGTTCGGCCGGTATAGCTGGGCATACTTCGCGCTGCTCTGCCTCCTGGTCGGTGTCACCCTCATGCTGTCACTGGCCAAATCGGCGTGGTATCAACACCTTTACCAGGCCCGAGTCGGTCTCGCCATCAGTGGTGTCTCCCTGCTTCTATCGCTCGCAGCGCTTGAACTGGGCATTCGTCTGGTAGATCCGTTAGGGATCTCCTACTATGAGCGGATCGGGGAGTACATGCGCGATAAACTGCGCGATAAACCGTATGATAACCCGCTGGTCTTCCGGCACAAACCGTCGTGGGAGACCCGCTATGGCGACGTGCACGTCACCTATAACGAGCGTGGCCTACGCGACCGGCCCATCTTACCGAAAGCCACGGACGAGTATCGGATTCTCGCGCTGGGCGATTCGGTAACCTTCGGATGGGGCGTGGACCAGGACAAAACGTTCGCCGCCCGGCTTGAATCGATACTGCCGAGCCGACTGCACCGACCGGTACGGGTGATCAACAGCGGAGTCGGGGGGTACAACACAGTGCAGGAGGTCACCTATTTCAAGCAGGAAGGGATCGCTCTACAGCCGGATCTGGTGCTGTTGACGTACGTGCAGAATGACATTGACGAGTTGAACCCGGCTTGGAATCCATCGGCCTCCGATTCTCTCGATAGGAAATCAGTGACTGACCGGGTCAACAGTATGGTGAGGAAACTGTGGCTCTATCGATTGGTCTATTACACCTATAACTATGGTTTGCGTAAGGCTCACCCGAAGACGGCAACCACTACTTCTCCGCAGGAAGAGACGGGGTGGCGGCAGTCGATGGCCGCACTCCAAGAGCTGGTGGGGCTGTGCGAAGCACGAAACATTCCTCTGATCGTGTTCTTCGAACGAATGAGTCCAGGCGACGGTAATCTGTTGTTACACGATGTGCTTCTGCATGCCCACGGAGCGCCGGTCCAGGACATGGCACCTTGGTTTGAGGGGTTTGACCCGTTGTCACTCATCAACTCCAAGGTCGACAGTCATCCCAATGCAGAAGGCCATCGTGTGATGGCGGAACACATGGCCAACGACATTGCGAGCTACTTGGCAAGCAGGTCATCCTCCACAACGATGGCGAATCATAGGTAAAGCAAATACCGTGTGCGGTTTGTCGATGATCAATGGTACATGCAGAGGAAACTTATCCATCTTGCCTCAAGAAACGGGCAGGGCCAATATTTCTCATATATTGGGTTTTGCTTCCTAATCTGCATGACGGTGGCACCTACGTGCATTCCATTCGGCTCACGCCTATTGTAAAAGGAGAAACGTCATGGGCGAATTCATGAAAGAACTGTGGGCGTTTATGAAAGAACGAAAAAAGTTCTGGTTGTTGCCGATTTTGGTGGTCCTGCTCTCGTTCGGCACGTTGATCGTCTTCACTCAAGGGTCTGCGGTGGCTCCGTTCATCTATACCCTCTTCTAACGATAGAGCGGTTTACGGGAGAACGGAGTGCCGGAACCCCTGAGCGACTATGCCAGGGCTAACGACGGAGATGCGAGCGGATAGGCTGGCATCCTAAGTCGCCTCCATACATTGTCATTTATGATGTCCACCGTACGACCATTCTTCATCTTTTAGTCTGCAACTCCACGTTCACGAGTTTGATTTCTGAGAGATCCGTGAGCCGCGGACACCAACGTGTGCCGGCACGCCATAAGGCCGAGTCCAGTTGCTGATAGATCGTCCCTGGGTGCTCATAGTGAATGCCATAGGCATGTGTAGCCGCGCGTCGGCACGGGAACACGAACGACTTGGTCGAGTCGTCGGATTCCACCTCCAATCGTGTCACGGTCAGGTCAAACGTGAGCCGGATCTTGAACCAACAATGAGCATGATGGTCGTCGACCTGCATCGACTGTTGATAGCACTGCAACACATCACGGACGGTCACCATGGTCAACGATGTGTTTCCCGAGAAGACCTCGGCTCGCTTGTCCAGCACCAAGGCCTTGGCCAGGGACAAGGCGTGTCCTACTTGAATCGGGTTCAGGAGGTCAAACACCGACTCATAAATAGTGATGTTGGGATCTACCTTGAATTCGCGTAGGGAGCCCCGCTTGGCCAACTCAAGGTTCCAATAAAAATCTACGGCCTGGGACTGGCGGAAGCGAAAGGTCACCAGGCTCATAATTCAATCCCCGTCACCACGGGTAGCTGGATTTGGAACCTTCCGAACGGTACTCAGTCACGGTACTTTACGCCAACTTCAACTCCTGCAACACTCTTATGCTGCCGCCTGGATGGGGGCTTGAGCTTCGCCAGGCCTGAATCATATTCCTTTCCGTGACGGAATCCAAGGGGTGCGCAAGGAGATGTAGGTGACTGAGTTCGGAAAGCTTAGTAAACATGGGCGTAACGGATATGCACATCGCCAATGAGTCAACCTTCACGATCCCCGCTGATCTCGTTACACAGACGGTCGCGATCTTGGCCCGAAAGCGCGTTGGGAAGACGCCGGTAGATCTTGATGTGCTTAGAGGGAGAACTTAGTTTTTTGTGTGACGAGCTGCCAGTATGCCGCGCGGTTTCACGGGGTATCACCGTGGTAAGCCGACCTCGGCTTCCGGCCATCGAAACGATGGCCAATATCTCGGCGCCAGGCGCTCATAGACTTCCGTAATCGACCACTGGGGAAACTCGTACCGACGTACACCATGTGCGCTCTTTCCTTGATCCCACTGCCTTACGTGGTACCTGCGTGCCACTAAGGAAATCGGATGGAGGGGAGCCATGTCGAGCGCGACCACTCTGTCATGGTCTCTAAAATTGGGAATTGCGAAATGATCTGCAGATTTGTTCCGCCACCGCAGGACATCTCGGATCTCATGAACCCGATCCATATATGCCTCGCAGGCCGATACGATACGTTTCAGTCCGCGCGTGTTTTGCAG
>CAYXKP010000108.1:0-2394 GCA_964465695.1 uncultured Nitrospira sp. | reverse complement strand
CGACCAACGATACCTCTGTTTAAAGACGCCAGGAAGCCCACAAGACTGACATAGTTGCATAACGACACTCCAAACCAGTGGAACTGAGATTCCAGCAAGCGCGCCTCCCGGGAATCGGTTCCGAAGTCGGCGGTACGCATCCTTGTGTCGTCCTTGCTGCGCAATTGCGCTTCCTTTTTCCACACTGCCAGAGCGATGTGATTTAAGCCCATCTCAAGAGACATGAGAGTCGAAAGTTCAAAGATCCCGATATCCGCCGGAATCTCCGTAGGTACCAAATAATCGATGATGACATTTAGGCTAGGTTCGGTTTGTGGCACCATGCTCCTCGTGCGGTGTTTCTTAAGTCGTTGCCCACTTTCGCTGCTTACGTTGGAATTCTTCAAAAGAGCTCTCCTGAGAGCCATTGTCAGCCTACAAGCTCCGCGTCATTTAGAGGTTTCAGGCTTTCGAACGGGATCAGCTTCTTAGCTGAGAGGCGTGGGTGCGCTTCTCCCGGTACTCTTCAGCAAGTCCTTCGCGGCTTCTTCGATCATGTCATTCACATAGCAGTCCCGGTCAAGCACCCGGGTACAGGACATCGGGCATGGGGTGCCGTACGAACTATCTCACTGGTTTCTCACACCGGTCTTGCCGGGCGATCAAACGTCTGATGACCTGACGAGTCTTCGTGTTTTCTCAACTGTCTTTCCCCTCCACATCAGCATAGATCGATTAAAGCTTTAGCCTTCTGCACGGCGGCGAGTTCGGGGAAGCTCCCATCCGGACGGCCTTTGCCGGACTCAACCTGCGGCTTGTCGGTTCAGAGATCAGATATTCTGACACCCATGTTCCAGCGGCTTCTTGATGCGAGTTCAGCACGATCCGGCGGCCTTTGTAGTCGAATGGTGCGGCAGGGGTAGCTGGTGTATCGTTCATCGCGCCCTTTCTTGTTCGAACGCCCAGTCCGTCCGCCCCAGCTCGAATGACGAGTCCTGGATTGATGCTGAAGCTGCACCATTAGGGCGCAGTCCATTCGGACGCCGAACAGGTTCACTCAAGTTCTTTACCGATTCTTCCCATCGAGGCCTAACGATAGCCTACCCGTGTTATGTAGTCAAAGAGCTACCGCTACGCAGCCCTACACGCGGCCGTTTCTCTGCTTCACAACGCCCTTTTTGTCCTATGGATTGTCCTATGGAATTCCGATCGAGGAGGGAACCGCACAAACGAAAGTGGCTAACTCGCGGAGAGATGAAGGGAACGGGTGGTGGTCCCAACGGGATTCGAACCCGTGTTTAAGCCTTGAGAGGGCTCCGTCCTAGGCCAGGCTAGACGATGGGACCTTCAAAAAGCACCCGACGGGTGGACCGTAACATATGCGGTTTTCGGTTTGCAACGAATCGCCGAATCCACTGAAAGGAGGTACTATGGGCTTGTCCTATTAGGCCGTTTGCATGGGGCCATAATATAGGGCGCTGCCCTCATGGATACTATTGACAGAGCGGAGTGGAAAGCCTAGCCTGCCTCATGTTTGATGAAGCTCCAAAATAATTTGTACCGGCTCCACGAGATCCGGCGACATCGTGGTTCGAGGTGCTTAAATGGATGACTCGGTGGCGTTTCGCAGGACCGAGCCTTTCGGTCGTGCGACGACGGCTGGCGTCCTTTCCAAGCCAAGACTGGAACTTCGTATCGGATCGAACATTTTTCGCAGCACCAACGGTGTCGTCAAGATTCATGGGAAAGAGCAGTTGGTCATTGAGGTGAAGCCGGAGGAAGGACTGCTTTTCGCAACTCTCGATCTTTATGACGAACGAAGCGCCCGTATCGCGCACCTGCGCAGAAATGTTCTCACATTGAATGACAGGGGGCGATTTACCGCGGATGCCCCGTCAAGCCAAAACCTGCCGTCGACGGTGACTCCTTCCGTGTTGGTGTCGGACGTGCAGTCGGGCCATGTCGTTTTGGAGGCTCGAATGGCATCGGAGTATAGAGTGGACCTCGCCTGCGGGAAATTGTACTCCCACAAAGGAATACTGATAGAGATCACTCCCCACTACTGCCGTATCGGGTCAGGCACGGCACTATTCGGCAATATCGTTGAAGCCCGAGGCGGTCCGGCCATTCTCGGTTGATCGGGTTACTCTTTGTCAGACACTTCGCGTCCCGCTGGTCGTTACGATCGTTCGTCCTACCCGAGGACACAGAGCTCTCGTTTCACTGTGCAGAAAAGTGAGAACCGTTTGCCCTTGTCCCTCCTTTCCCTACAATGGCCGTTATGATCGAGATCCCCAAGCCTACCGTGCAAGCATTTCTCGTCTGCGACCAAGTGATCGAAGACAGCCTCACGAAAAAGAAAAGTCTGATCGGAATCTTCACCCATCTACAGGCCGCCTCATTTCCGTTTCAGCA
>CAYXKP010000107.1:0-15561 GCA_964465695.1 uncultured Nitrospira sp. | reverse complement strand
CTGAGGTCACTGTCGCATGTCGAGCTCTCGGGAACTCGTAAAAGTCCGAGAAAATGCAACTGCCAATCAAGAACTGGCACTCGCAGCCTAATTTAGGCTGAGACGTCGTTCCATCTGAGGCCCGCGGGGGTGGAATGGCGTGATGCAGCGGGCTGGTCCCAAGCCGGTGCTCAGCGGCCGAGGACGAGAACTTCCTGGGCTAGCGGCCGTTCTAAGCCTGCCGATGGGCGTGGATGGCTGCGAAGCTTAAATTGTCGGCTACACATGTAGACACAGTGCACTGACGATCTTCGGACAGGGGTTCAACTCCCCTCGCCTCCACCACCAGCGTTGATCACGCTGGTTCCGGTCAATAGTCGACCAAATGTCCCGGTTGCCGTGAAGCGGTAACCGGGCCTGTCGTCCTCCTCAATGGGTTCACAGAGGATGTGTCCATCCAGCAACGTCCTCAGCATCTGACGAGCCAACGGCACGTGCCGCCCTAGTAATGCAGGGTGATTGCCCAAGGCGCCTCGTAGTTGTTTGGTAATCTGTCGTTCATTCAAAGAGAGGGTCGTGGTCAGGGCTTCAAGCTGGGTGAGTTCGGCGACAAGACCCTCCTTTCGCGCTTCTTCCTTATGAAGGGACTGGACGACCGTAGGGGTCCCGTGACCGCTTGCGATGAGCTCCACAAGGTGTTGGAGGCGTGTTTCGAGGAGAGACAGTTCTCGAATGACGGTCGAACGCCGGTCCGGACAGTGAGCCTGTTTTGCCCGCAACTTCTCCAATGCTCGTGCGACTGATGCTGACATGACTCGTCCGTCGATGGCCTCATTCATCGCAGTCAAGACGGCCGAATCGAGAAGGTTTTGTTTAATGGAGACGGCATTCCTACAAATCGATGTTCCACGCTTGTGAAAGTAGGAACATCGGTAGACCGTCTGCCCAGACCGCCCATCACGGCCTTTACTGATCGCCACAATGGAGCCTCCGCACCTGCCACATTTGGCGATACTACTCAGGAGATACGCGCTGCGCTGGTTCTCACCGGTGGGGCGCGACACAAACCTTCCCTGATCTTCTCGCTTATATGCCGCGGCGTTTCGCTGCCGCAGCGCTTCCACCTGGGCCCACAAGGCATCTGAGACAATGCGGAGTTCTGGAGCTTCGAGGCGAAGCCAGTCGGACTTCGGCCGCTTGCGCTGTTTCTTGGTACCGTCTCGCTGAATCGTCTGTGTTCGATTCCACCACACGATGCCCCGGTAGAGATCTCGCCGAAGGATCTCCCGGATGGCTGTCGGACACCAACCGAGAGGCCCGCCCATCGGCGGAGGGACCAGTGCTTGATTGAGAGTCTTCGCAATAGCCGCGAGGCCACACCCTGCCGCATAGTGTTCGAAAATCTGCGCCACGATCCGGGATTGCTCCGGATTAATCTTCCTCACGACATGCTGACGCCTGAGTGTCCCATCCGAGTTCCGTTCGGTGCCATACACCGGCTGATTGTCGTATCCGTAAATTTTGTTGCCGGTCACGTAGAGACTCTTGGCCTTACGCATCATCGCGTCATGGGTCCGCTGGCTTGCCTTCTCGCGTTCAAACTCTGACGCAAAATTGGTCAGAGCGAGCAGCATCTTGTCCGTGGCACTGTCGAGTGTCCGTTCCTGGTTCGTGAGATAGAAGAAAACCCGAACGCCGGCATCGACAATCTGTTTGAAGGCGTACCCGACTTGGATGGCCTCGCGACCCAGACGCGATTCTTCAGACATCACAAGGACCTGGAACGAAGGGCGGGGTTTCAGCGCATTCATCAGTCGGAGAAATCCTGGGCGTTTCACGAACTCGGCGCCACTGACCCCGTCATCCATGTAAATGTGTTCGTCGGAAACCGTCCAGCCCTTAGACTCGGCATATGCTTTTGCGTTCTCAATCTGCCGCGTAACGGAGCGAGCTTCCGCTGCCACACCCGTTTGTTCGGTCGATTTTCGCGCGTATATTGCAGCACGCATATTAAGCTCCTTCGTCCTCTTGGGAGACTGAAGGATGCCGGTGAATCTCGAACATTGTCAAGCGTGGAGCGGAATCTATGGCATGGGTCGACTGGTATTCTGCTACGAGGATCTCGGCTAGTATATCAACAACGGCATCAAAGACATGTTGCGGCAAAGTATCCGAGGTATGGCCTTGGTGGCGGGACTCCTGTCGCTTAGCAGCCTCGCGAGTACGTGATGAAGGAGTCACCTTAGAGAGCATGATCACTCATGGACTCAATCCTCGAATTGCGCGGATCGATCACTGGAATGTCCAATTCTTTCGCCAATAGCTTGGGCCTTCGAGACGCACTTATGAGAGGGTCCAGAATTTAAGACCATACCGAAAAGGTAGGGGAGGCCGGCGTACCGAGGAGTCACCCATCTGGGTGCGCAGAAAGCTGAGAGTCGGGCGGGCTTGTACTGAGGCGTCGTTGCCCTGCCCTGAGGGAGGCGCTTCGGCAGTCACGCCTCTGAGGGCACCGCGTCCGGAGACGCCGTGCCATGTGGAGTCCGGCACCGTCGTCCCCGCGCGACGCGGCCCGACCGTGCTGAGACAATAGCCGTCGCCCATCAAGGGGTGTGGCCACGCCCGTGGCAATCGCGCCACCGCGGACGGTGTCACGCGTGCAGTCGTGCGTGGCCACAATCTGGGAGATTCTGTTGCGCCCCTGCGGGGGTGAGGGGCGCAACACGATATTAGGAAGAAGTGGGTGTTGAGCGGTCTTGGCCGGTGTGGACTCCGAGGGTGGTGGGTAGGTCTCGATCTCTTTCTTCTTTCCTATATTCTTATCTTTTTTAGAGGTTGCAGGATATGGCTGTTGCCCGTAGTTGTCTTACATTACGGGTCTGTTGTATCGTTGTGCCCATGTGCTATGACCCCCCAATCTCCGCCCCCGAACGCTCATCCAATGACCAGACTCAGACAACGGTCGGTGACGGCTGCGGGGCGTCTCAATCTGAGCTGGTACAGGTGAGCTGATGGCGCAGACGGCGAAACGGACGACGACGGTTACGGTGGATCTGGGTGAACTGAAAGCGCCCTGGCAGGCCTGGTGTCAGGACCATGGCATCACGCCGAGCCATGCGTTGCGGAACGCCCTTCGGCAAGCCATGGACGGGAAGGCGACACAGGCTCCTCCTCGGACCCGCGTCAGCCCGCGGAGAGAACGAGCCACGGCCCGGATGGAACTCAATCTGACGACCTCAGAGCTCGCTGCACTGAAGAGGATGGCGGGACACGAAGGTTATTTGCCGACCAAATGGGTGGTGGCGATGATTCGCACTAAATTGACCGGGCAACCCCATGTCGGACAGCCCGAGCTGGAACGATTGACTCGCTCAAATCAACAGCTCCTGGCTCTGGGGAGGAACCTGAATCAGATTGCGAAAGTCTTGAATACCTCGCCTCAGAACCGGAGTGCATTCCGTGTGGAAGTCATCACCGAACTCTCCCGCGTGATCCGCGCCCACACCGACAAGGTTTCGGATGTCTTGCGCGGGACCGTGGAACGCTGGCACCTCCAATGACCGCACCACGCGTTAGGATGGATGCGCGATTGGACGAGTGGGGGAGTCGGCTGTTCAACGTAGCACAAGACACCGCATCACGACCGCGTCGCAGCAAGCGCACGCCGCTTGGTTTCGCCAAGCCCGTAATTCCCAGCAGACGGCTCAGCACACCACAGGCTCGCACCACCTATGTGCGGCAGACCCTGCAGGCGATGGTCCGCCGCGCGCCGCAAGTCATGGTGAAACTCGTGCGGGCGCCGAAAGGGATGAAAGGCATCTCCAATAATCTCACCTACATTTCGCGCGACGGTCTTCTGGAGATCGAAGATCAAGACGGCCAGGTGATCAAGGGAAAAGAGGCGGTGGCGGATCTGAAGACCGAATGGCGCGATGGCGGCATGCCGATCGCCGCGGACTCAACGATGCGCGATGCCTTTCATCTCGTCCTCTCCATGCCGCAACGGACCGATCCGCTCTCAGTCCAACGAGCGGCCCGTGACTTTGCGACGCGGGAGTTCTCCGGGTTTCAGTACGCCATGGTGCTCCACACGTTTGAGACAGATCCGGATCCGAACCCATCCCCACATCCACATGTGCATCTCACGGTGAAGGCCGCTGGCCTCGACGGGATCCGTTTGAATCCAAGAAAGCCGGATCTCCAACGGTGGCGAGAGGGGTTTGCGGAGGCCTTGCGAGAGCATGGCATTGAGGCCACGACGACCAGTCGCCTCCATCGTACGAACCGGGAACGCTGGACCGTCCGGCATCTACATGAAGTGAGTGGGAAAGGGGAGACGCTGGAGCGGCTGAAGCGCACCACGCGCCGACATGGACGAGCCCAGGAAGTCATCCGGAACTATGAGCAGGTGATGCGGGCGTTAGCCCGGTCAGATCGTGGGGAGGATCGGAAACTGGCAGTGGATCTTGTGCGCTATCTGGGGGGACAAGGTCGGACTCCGGAGACTGAGAGCAATCGAGGGAAAGACCGTGAACGATGAGGCCTTCATGCCAAACTGGAGACAGGACAGGGCCCGGTTGGCAGTGCGTAGAGATCGAGAATTCAGGCATTGCGTCGGGGGCAAGAGCCAAGGCGATTGCGACGCATGCTCTGTTTTGGTGGATGGGATAGCGTTACGAGCCCTTGCCATGCCCGACCCGCTCAGTCGGGAATCTTCGTTCACGCCACGCATCCAGCCCCCCTTGGAGAGGACGGACCCGTTGAACTCCCTGTTTTTTCAGCTTCAGCGCCGTGCGGGCACTAGAAATGTCATTGGGACATGTACAGTAAAGGACGATCTCTTGATTCTTGAGTAGCTCATGCTGACGCTGGTCGATTTCGTCGAACAGCATGTGTATGGCACCAGGGATGGCTTCAGGATCTGTCTCCCGTGAAAGGGGATTTCTGACATCTGCAATCATGACTGGTTGCCCAGAGTCCATCATGGCTTTGAGTTCGTCTACCGAGATTTTAGCCATGCGGTGTTCTCGCAGGATGTGCTGTCTCCGATAAAACTTGTACCCGACAAAGACGGCGATCCCGGCAAGCACGATCGTAAGCAACCATTCCCCTGCCTGATCAAAGAGCATCAAAATGGTTTCGAGCTGATTGCTGAAGAGGGCGCCTACTCCCTCGGACACCATAATCCAGAGAACTGTCCCCGCTGCGTCATAGAGGATGAAGGAGGAGATCGTCATGCCGATGATGCCGGCCAATGGGGGTGCAATCGTACTCAGACCAGGAATAAACTTTGCGAGCAATAGAGTGCTCGTACCGTGCCGTCGAAACACAGTTTCTGAACTGCGTACGCAGGAATCAGGCTCAAGCGAGACTTTGCACAGGAGTCCAAGAATTCTGCCGCCTCTTGTTCGGCCTAAGTAATACCAGAAGAGATCAGGAGGGATTGCAGCGACGAGAGGAACCAACACTGCGACGGAGACGCTCATTTTTCCAGATCCAACCAGCGCGCCTGCTGTCACTAAGAGCGGGAGAGCTGGAAGGGGAACACCGATCTGCTCCAGAAACACGACGATGAAGAGCATCCATGCGCCATAGTCCACCAAAAATTGGAGTGTGTCCATATTCTATTCCTGTATCTCATGCTTATGAGCATGAGATTGCTTCTCGTATGCCGATATCAGTGGCTTCACCGAAGCGGGGCAGCCATCCCACCGTCTCGAATCGTTGAGGCAATGCCTTGGCTGATGGTTAGTAGCGCACGATTATGTGCAGCAACTAGGGCGTCGTAGCTCTCGTCCGCTACTGTTTCCTGAACGTGGGCGTGATGGGTCTCCTGTGTTCCGTTCTTCCAGTGGATTGTCCAGATGGCGTCGACCATGGCGGCCTTCCCAAGGATCGACTCAAAACGTTGAACATCGACCAACACTCGTACGTCAGCCTGTTCGGCCCCACGCTGGGGGTAGAGAAGGACAGGCCGACTGTCCAGCAAATGAGCAAGGCTATCAGCCAGAACACGCGCGATCTCTGTTTTTAGTGGTCCCGCCCAACGATGTGTTTCTGAAATGACGACCCGATGCGCATTCGCACGCACGACCAGTTCAGGGCGATCCACTATCTCGGCCAACGTCAGAGGGCCTAGGCTGATTGACTGTGGGAATGACCGAGATGCCTCCACTGCGCGTTGCCCTTGGACAGCGAGGTTACTGAGTGTGTAGTGGTTGAGAGGGGCAGTGGGCGCACAGCCCACCGTCAAGCTGAGACCGATGAGTCCAAGAATGGTTAGTCCAGAGAGCCTATTGGCCATGATTATTCCTTGCTCCTGCCACGGATAAGAGATTCAGGATGGCGCTCGAGAAACTCCGCCAGGTCGTGAAGGGATTGCGAGGCCCGTCCCAGCTGGTGTAAGGCGTCACGGACATCTTGTTGGAGAGGGGCATCGGCTGCGAGAAGGCGTTCCGTAGCAACCAACGTCCGTCGAAACTCCTGCAAAGTTTCATCAAGCTGTGGCACCACCTGTTTATCCAATCGTTGCGCCAGTGCATCCGTGCTCTGTAGCATTCCCCGCAGAGAGGCAAGAGTTTGGCGGAGATCTGCGATGAGGGTATCCAGCGGCAGGTTGTCCAACTTCTGGGCAAAGTGGGACAAGCTATGCTGAAGGCTTGCGAGACTACTTGGGATGGTCGGCAATTCAGGTGGAAATGCTTCCCAATGGACCGAGGCTTTCGGTGCGTCGTGAAAAAAATCAAGTGCCACAAGAAGCTGTCCGGTGAGAAAACTCCCTGTCGTGAGTTGTGCCCGTAACCCCCGGGCAACGAGTGCATCCACTTCAGGTCGCGTGAGGGTCTGTGCAGGGTCCATCTTCGTATTATCTGGTCGGGCGTGTCGCGCCAATTGATCGGCGTAGAGCGCAAGCTCGACCGGAAATCGATAGGTTCCAGTTTTGGCATTGTAGTCCATCTCGATATCGACGACTTCTCCGACTGGAAGACCATGCAGTTCGACCGGAGCCCCGACAGTCAGTCCTCGCAAGGACTCTGTGAAATATACGAGGAATCGTAACGTGCCCTGATCCGGTCGCTTCATCGCCAGATCGCGATCCGGGTAGATCACGAAACTGGTGTGTTCAGCAGCCTGCTGCGCGATCGAGACGTTCGGCGGGGCGTCAAAGGCTATCCCGCCGACCAAGATCGAGATCAGGGATTGCGTATGCATCTTCAGCCCAGCGGAATCAACGGTGACGTCCACACCGCTCGCGTTCCAGAATCTCGTGTTCGTGGTCACATATCGATCATAAGGAGCGGTGACAAAGATTCTGGTCAGCACAGCAGTTCCATCGGCGTCGAGGTCGGTCGACAACACTTTCCCGACGGGTACTCGGTGAAAATAGATGGGTGTACCCGTATCGAGTGCGCCCTCGCCAGTCCCTCGTAAGACGAATTGCCGACCTGCGACATCTCCCGTGATAATCGGTGGGACCTCCAGCCCCTCGAAGTCCCTCCGAGATGCCAGGGATTTCCCAACATCCAGGCCGATGTACGATCCGGAGAACAGCGTGCCAAGTTCCGTTACTTGCCCACCGGTCACTCGTGTGCGGACGACCCAAAATCTGGTGTCCTCCACGAGATGGGTAGCAAAGTTATTGACCATGTCGGCGGTCACAACGACGTGGGACAGATCCTCGGCAATGGTGATCTGTTTTACTTCTCCCACATCCACGTTCTTGTATTTGATTTTTGTCTTCCCCGGTTCCAGCCCTTCTGCAGCTCTGAATGAGATGGTAATGGTCGGTCCCTTATCAAGAAGGGCCTTCATCATAATCCATCCTCCAATCAAAGCGGATATGATCGGCACCAGCCACACAAGGTGAAGAGACCATCGCCCTTTTGGTGCCGCCACAGCACTCGCAACCTTCATCGTCTCGTCGGTATGTTTATGCTCCATGAGTCCGAAGGTCCTCCTGTGCCGAGTCCCAAATGAGGCGAGGATCAAAGGCCATGGCCGACAGCATGCTGAGTACCACGACGGCGCCGAAGTAAACAGCCCCAACGCGAGGAGTGACTGTTGCGAGAGGATGAAATTGCACCAACGCGGCCAGTATCGCGACGACATACACATCAAGCATGGACCAACGCCCGACCAGTTCGACTATTCGGTAGAGCTTCGTTCGTTCGAGAGGACGCCAGCCGGACTGGTAATGCGCCGTGATCAGGAGAAGCGTCATCGCCAGAAGTTTCAGCACAGGCACCACAATGCTGGCGATGAACACGACGAGGGCGAGCGGCCACGACCCGGAGTGCCACAGGTATGCGACTCCACTCACAATCGTGTTTTCCTCTCTGCCCAAAACGGATTGCGTTTCCATGATCGGGAGAACGTTGGCGGGGACGTAGAGAATATAGGCGGCGATCAGATACGCGGACGCCCGTCCAATACTGTCGGTCTTGCGGAAGCGCAGCGTACTACCGCATCGGCCACAGGATGACATGCCTTCCTGCGCCGGGCGGGATACAAGACCGCAGGTATGGCAAGCATAGAGCCCAAGGGCTTTGGCTGTGGTCGATGAAGATGTCATGAAGAGGACACTCGTTCCCAAAGATCATGCAGATTGAATGCTGCACTTGCAGCAACCAGCAACACTATCATGCCACCCAGTGCCCACAGGGCGGCACCGGTCACGATATCGGCCATGTGCGACAACTTGACGAGTGCCACGAGCACCCCCATAAAGAATATCTCGGCCATGCTCCAGGGGCGCACGAGGGTTAGGATTCGTAAGAGTGTGGGAAGCCAGGCCTTGGCTCGTCGCAATCGTAATAGCAGCAGCACCGACAGCGTAAGTGTCAATTGAAGAGCAGGAAGGATTATTGTTGTCGTTGCCATAAGTACTGCAAGTGCCGGCATATCGTAATTCCAGAGTTGCTGCACCGAGAGATAAATGCTGGACGAAGTGATATTTCCCTGAACCTCGAGTTGCATGATTGGAAACGTGATGCCGATGAGCAACATCACCACGGCGGCGAGCGAGAGCGCGAGTGCACGATCGAGGCTACCCGGAGAATACTGATAGAGAGGTCCATCACATCGTCGACAGAGTGCCCACCCGCCGGCAGGAAGGACGATCGGGCGCTGGAGGAGATCGCATTCGTCACAGGCAATTAAGGGGGTCGTCAGCTGAGGTTCTGTGAGTCTCATGAAATAGTCCTTGCTTATGTCCGACACGCCGGACCCCTTACGCCCTCACACAGTTTTCAACTAAAAGCGCGATGTGTTTCCCCATCAATGGTCACAGACATCGGAAAAACCTCATCTCTCATGAGCCTCACACAAGAGAAGCGAGCGAAAGGGAAGGCTCACTACTTCGGGAACACACGGGGAGCGGCTATGTGTTGCCACCCCTCGCCAGACAAGTTTTTAAGAAATACCACCAGATTCTCCCGCTCCTCATCACTAAGAAACAGTGGTTTCATGATGGAGTCCTGGTGTGGATTGTTCACCCCTCCATGGTTGTAGAAATTGACCACTTCATCGAGGGTCTTAAACCGGCCATCGTGCATGTAGGGAGCCGTCCGAGCCACTTCCCGCAGTGTCGGCGTCTTGAATGCGCCGATGTCTTCGGGCCGACGAGTGACGGTGTATCGACCGAGGTCAATGGTGCCGGACTCCCAGCCGACCCCAAGATCATGGTACTGTTCATCGGTGTAGTTGGGGCCGGCGTGGCACCGCACACAGCCACCCTTCCCCCGAAACACCAAGAACCCGCGTTGTGCGGCGGCAGAAAGGGCGGTCGCATCCCCCAGATAATCGAATCGGTCCACAGGACTGTTGCCGGAGAGGATGGTCCATTGGAAATGTGTCAGAGCGGTCGCAATGCCATCCTCGGTCACATCCGTGCCGAATGCTTCGCGAAACAGCCTGCGGTAGCCTGGAATTGACCTGATCATGGAGAGGAGGTCGCGCTGAGAGAGTCCATGTTCAACCGGACTGAGAAAAGGCTCAAGTGTCTGTTCTGGAAGCGTGTGCGCTCGTCCGTCCCAAAAAAATGATCGACCGTACAGGCGATTCACAACGGTGGGGGCATTCCGTCGCCCACGCTGGCCCTTGATCCCGGTTGAAACAGCTTTCCCATCGGTAAATGCACGGGAAGGCAGGTGGCACGAACTACAGGCGACCGTGCCATCTCCTGAGAGCCGCTTGTCGAAAAACAGAAACCGGCCGAGTTCAACGGACCGTTTAGTGGGACGACTCTCAACTGGGAGAAAGTCATTCAGGTCATCCAATCCGAGGAGATGAGGGATTTCATTGTCTGCTACGCGAAGAGGATCCAGCGCCATCGCGTCCACGGTGAGCAGGAGCGTTCCACCGCACAAGAGCATCGCTGCAAGAGTTTGAGCAGCACACCAGAGATGCCGTAAGTGGCGTGAGGTCAATCGGTGATTGTCTATGTGCGGCGACTCGATAAGTGCCATGTTCAATCATTTTTGAATGGTAATCGCCGGCGTCGGATATTTGCTTACGTCCGTGAGCGTCATCTGAAAGAGATACGACAGTAGGGCAAACGCCTCTTGGTTCCAATTGGATGCCGCCTCTTGACCCGCTGGGTATTTTTTGACTGAGTAGTACCGGCCATCAAACTGAACGGAAAATTCAATCCCGTCCGGCTTTGCGCCCGATTCCATGATTTCCAGCGTGTACACTGGATTGCGCACGGGCGTATGGGTCCTGGGGTCAGGTTCAACGGCAAACTCTCGGTCCTCTTCGAAGTCGCGGCCAATGAACCCGATGATGGAATTCATGCTTCGTAAGATCAGGGTCCCGTGGAACGGGTAGTCACCCCCAGGGTAATCAGGTCGAATATCAATCAATACTTGGCTTTCCGGGTACTGAAGTGCCTCCAGGTGCAACCGTTGTCGCTCCTCATTCGAGAGACGTCTGGAGTCGTAGTTGGAGATCAAGAGTCGCCCAACTGTGGGGCGCCACACGGTATGCATGCCGGTCTTGACATCCGCCTCCCAGCGATATCCCTTTTCCGTCGCGTCAACGATCTCGCGGGGGTCCGGAGGGCGAACGAATAATGTTTGGGTATTATTGAACAACAATGGTTCAATGTAGAGGTGCCGCTCTTTTTCCAATCCGGCCAAATGGAGAAGACGACGACGAAATCCGATGAAGTTCTCTCCCTCGGAGGGTCGGTTGATCAGGAGTCGCGAGTGATCACCTTCTTCGATGGAAAAGCCTCTGGCCATTAGACGCAACAACATGTTGAGCTCATAGCCTTGGTACACGAGTGACTTCAGCTTTCCCTCGTCGAGCGGTTGAAGAATCCGTCTGGTAAATTCCTCGCCCGCGATAGGAACAATGGTGATGGTTGGGTTTTCCGCAACGCTCATACCGTACTCGAGGCCGACCGGATATTCGGATGGGTCTACGGCATGTCCGATACCTCCTCGAATTCCCGCATCTGTTCGAAAATCGAAGGTTGCGGCCACGCTTGATACTGCTGTGAAGTGCACCGGGCGATGGTGTCGGGCTCGAGCGATATTGAGCAACAACAAGTCCGCTTCCACATAGCTGACGGTCCGGTCATACTCCAGCACGGCGCGATGGGTTGCGAGAGGAGAAAGACACCCGCTCACGCCGAAGGCACATGCAAGGGATAGACATAGGAATACAAGCTTGAATGACCATTTCATATACGCACTTTAAAAAAGCGAAAGAATTGGTCGAACAGGGTAGCCGATGACTTGTGGTCATCGACTACCAAGTTCAAGGAGCGGCTACTTTTTCATGCTCATGGGATTAGCCGCGCGCAGCACGGGGTAATACTGCGAGAAGACGAAATCCACAGCATTCGTTTCATGGCACTTGTTGCACTCGTCGACTTTGTTCGGCTTGGACACATCCTTGAGCGGATACGAATGGCCGTAGCTGAAGAAACCCCAGTTGCCAGGATCTTTCGGGAAGAGCTTGGAATCCCGGACGGAGATCTCAAGGCCGATGAATTCTCCTTGGAAATACCCTTCTCCGCTGGCTGCTTCTTTTGTACCGACACTGACCAGTTCCTTCACGATCACCGTTCCATCCCGATACTTGCCGTTCTTTTGGTAGTAATCGAAGCTCGCTGGATCCATGTACACATTGTGAAACTCCGGAAAATTCGCCTTTCCATCGTTCATGTCATTCGGAGTCACGGGGGTCCCGATAAAGATCCATTTGCGGAATGTCCAGAAGGGCGGCCGGTTCAGCTTGCCTTCAGGGGTGTACTCAATTGCTCCAGGAATTGTGGACGGTGGAGCCCCGGATGGAGGAGAGCCTGCCGTGGCAGAATTAAGGCTGCCGACGGTAAACCAGACCATCCCTCCGAGCCCAACGACTGCTGCTAAAACCATACGTGCTGTGCGATTGCCACTTGTTTTATACATACAGACCTCCTTAGGATTAAGACGTCACCATGATGTGCCTTTACTTGTACATATTCATGAAACGAAGAACCGTCATCTACACGACAAAACGAAAATAAAAGCATAGAAACTCGCAGCGAAAAGGGACGCGTCTCACATGCAGATCCCAGCGTCACTAGCAACACAGTTTCTCACGGTTGCGGAACATCTCCGAACGGGTCGGCGGCATGTGTTAAAGGATAAAGCGTTGATCTATGAAGCATTCGAGCCGGGAAAGGTGTATGTCGTTGAGCATGGGTACGTGCGCCTAGGAGTGACCCAAGCGGACGGTCGCGTGGCCACTCGTGCGTTGCTGGGGAAAGCATCGATCTTTGGGGACCTTCCGTTCTGTCCAACCACGTTCGGGCAAGACGGAGTGGCGATTACCAGCGGAGAAGCGCATGTGCTCGAACTCAAACGCGCGGCGCTAGAGACGGCCGTGCAGAAGGATGAGGCAGTGCGCCAAATTCTGCTGGAGCTTTATGGACTGCAGTATCGGTTTCTTGAACGAAGATTGCAGTGGCAGTTTGTCATGCCTCTCGAGAAGCGGATTGCGACGGTCCTGTTGGACCTGATGTGTTTTGGAGGGAAGGCCTGCCCTCACCATCCAGGGTATGCCCTAGATATCCGGTTGACGCATCAAGATCTCTCCGAAATCGTTCTGGCAGCCCGGTCGAACGTCACTCCCATCCTGAACACCTTTCGTGCGCAGAACATCATCGCCTACTCACGAGCCTACATCTGCCTTCGGACCTTTGATGGGCTGAGTGCTCTCGCTGAAAGTGCGGTTATGCCACGCGATGCCAGCTTTCGATCCTCTTCTGCGCAGTATCCGCCCATCTACGCCAAAGAACAATAGCCCATCACGTCACGACGTGTCCTTCCTCGCAGTGCCGTGCAATTCTACCCAAGAGCCTTCCAACGTTCGTTGGAGCTTCGGCTCACTGATTAGAAGTCCTGTGAGCCGCTCATGACCCTATACGTCGTGTCGCTCAGGAGACCGTGGAAGCATGGAAGATAGAACTCATTGGCCGTCGCGTTTCAAGCTACGCGTGTGCTTTCTGTGGCCTACGCTGATGGCGTGAAAGAGAAGTGGCGACAACCGTCGTCATCGATGAAACGACCATGTTCCATCCATTCTCGTGAGTGATGACGGGAAGGCCCTGAGCAGCCTCTTGATTCTACACGTGAGGACCTTCCCGCGTTGCGATGTTCTTGGGATATTAGCGATCCAGCGTTGCAATGCCCTGTGGACGAGAACGGAAGTACACACCGTCTTGGCCAAGATGCCGTGAATGCGCGACCGATGGGATCCCCTTTCCGTCTAACCGCAGGCTGTGCAGGATGTTTCCCTCTTCGCTCTTGTTCTCATCGGTTTGATTGATCCGCTGACAGATTACATACAAAAAGGTTTCATCGGGATTCAGGGCACATTGAAACGCCGTGCTCCCTGGCTGGCTGAACATCCGGTTATTGATGAACCATTCGCCGGGGTGGGGAAGTTGCAGCCGGCTGATCTCGACGGGCTTGACCGCCCGCGCACCAGCGATATCGTAGGTGCTCACCGTCGCGGCTTTATCGTCTTTGTCCGACCGCGGAAGATTGTTCACAGTGTAGAGCCGTGTCCCTTGCTTGTTTGCGAGAAGCCAGCAAATGTCTTGTCCGCTATTTTCCACAGCCTCCAAGAACGTCATCTCGCCGTCGCGGGTGAACCGATAAACCCCAAGCTCGTTTCGAGTCACGAAGCCGACGTAGAGGAGCGGTTCGGTCGGGTGCGCCCAGATGCCGAGTGGCATCGAGGGAACCCCGTCCATGCCTTTGTATTTGTAGCCGGCATTGGTTTCTGGTAACTGGACGAGACGTTGCTCTGTGATACGGCTATCGCGCCCGACATGAAAGACGTGAAGTTGGCCCTGCACGCTCGGCTTGGTGCCGGCTAGGAACGATCTCGTGCCCTCACCATCAAAATCTACATCGACCTGAAAGTCATTGCCGAAGGCTAGCTCAGGGTATGACGGGGGACTATACACCTGCGTCGGCTTCTGCGAATGGTCGACGTCTATTTTCGATACGAATTGCAACGCACCGTTGGGTTCCATGCTGAATGAGACATAGCTGGCTTTGGCAGCACCACGGAGCGCCTCGATTTGGTGATAGTCTTCGTTCCGATTAGACACCAGCAGCGTGGAACCAACCAACGCAAGGCTGTTTGGAGCCACTCCCTGTGAAGAAAAGGGCGACCCTTTGACATGCCGTAAAGAACCATCAGGCTGAATGTCGAAGACCGCAATGGTGTTGCTGTGCGTGTTGACCGTAAAGAGGCGAGTCCCATCCTGGCTGATGATGAGAGGCGTGTCGTTGTCATGCGGGCCGAGCTTTCCATGTGTGTCGTTGTTGATGCCGGTCCCTCCCGTGTAGAACGGGTTACCAGGAAGTGGCACTAACGTACCATCGTCCTGTCGAACATAACCAAGCACTGCATTTTGACCCTCGCGAATGTCGTTCGTCTGGATGTAGAGATATTTGTTGCGGCCAGTTTTCGTAGTCATCGTCACCTCCCATGAATAGTTAGAGTCGTCATCGAATTCAAAAGGTTGCCTCTAAGGTCAACCTCTGTTTTCGCGCATGCCCCTCGCCTATATGCCTAAGGCGGCCAAATTCAGTCGACCATCGATCATGGGGGGGCACCAATAGTAGCTCCCTGTGATCGGGCGAGTAAACGTGAACAGGGCGTCAGGAATTCCGTCTTCTGTGCCCAACATCCGTCTCAGCTGCGCCTCAAACGGATCGAACGATGTTCCGAATGCAACAAAATATAATCCGCTGACGTTGCCGTCCGTCCAAGGCAACGAGCGTCGCAATATGAATGCCTCGGGCGTAAAACTCTCCTGTGCGGTTCTTTTTACGTGCGCTGAGACTGGGGCAAGGGGCAGTTCTGCGTTGTCCTTGCGTCGCCGACCGATGACATTGTCTTGTTCCATACCGGACATCGCATCAAAGCGTTTCCAGTCATGGATCCATCGCTGAACGACGGCGTAACTCGATCCGTCAAGGTAAGGCCCTTGATTGCGCACAATGGCAACTTGTTCCGCATGTTGTCCTTTAGGGTTTTCGGTCCCATCTTCATAACCGGTCAGGTCCCGCC
>CAYXKP010000106.1:0-15719 GCA_964465695.1 uncultured Nitrospira sp. | reverse complement strand
CTAAGATCGCCAACCAGCCGATCTTCACCGGCTTCGAATCGTACCACTGCGAGATATCGTAACCCCTGTCAGTTGATGCCGCCATGATGCATCCTCCCTTGTTAGTAAGAACCTTCCACCGACACGGTCTTCATGAATGGCCGGAGACTCGCCATTTCCTCATGCGCTTTGATTTTGAGAGCTCATAGCCGATCAAAGCGAGAAGAAGCAGGACGGTCAGCGGACCAAGAGCCTTCCGTGCAATGGTTGCATAATCGATCTGCTGGACCCGCAACAGAAAAGACGAAGGGCTGAACCCCTCCGGCGTAATGATGAGCTTATAGAGGCCTTTGGCCAACTTCGCTTCGCCCCTGACCACTCCATCCGGATGGATGGCGGGCGGCCAGTACGCGATCGTCTGGTCTTCTCCTCCCTCGCCGACCTCGCTGAGGCCTCTCACGACCCGCACTCCCACCGGCATGGTACGCAGGCGGGGATCCACCAAATCGACGACAAGGAACGTATCGCCTTCACCGGGAATCTCCGTGCAGTACTGAGCCTTCGCTTCATTCTGTGGCTGATACGCGTTGAAATGAACGAGATTTCCTCCGACCCGCCGGACGCACGTATCTTCCTCCATCGTGACGTTGCCATGCGCGCCGACTACGCCCGGGAAAAGGAGCGGAAGAACCGCGAGAGCACCGAGAACCCGCCGGGATAGAGCCGACCCATTGAGTCTGATCGGACTGCAGTTCGATCTCATCCTCTCTATCGTTATCATCATTCCCGCGACGACACCCAGTGCGGCAACTACTAAGAATACCGCCGTCATAGCTCTTCACCTCCTTCCACCCTGCTTACCAGCATACTCCTAGAAAGATGAAGGCCACATTAGAACTCCATGAAGAATCCTTCATATTCCCGTGGGTCCGCAGACGGCGGAATGAGATCCCATTGACTCCGACGTTGTCACGATTGAATGATTTAGGCTATTGCCATCCAGCTTTGAAGCTAGGGAAGACCCTGGCTCCCTCGCGGCGCCATCCGATCACCTGTGGAAGGCTACGGAAGGCTGCAGGCGCAAACGCACGGGATAAGAAGGGTCTAATTATCCGATATCGCGAGGGTAAGAAGCGGCAACTATATTGTGATAGAGGATGGAGGAGATGGGTCACCATTCTGGTGAAGAGGCTGTTCATGATCCAACCACACATCTCCTTCAGAAACATCTCCCTCGGACTGATCGCAGCCCGCTGACTCCAACGACTTAAAATCGAAGAGGCGAGGATCCATCAAGAGCGATGGCGCGACATTGGTCAATGCCGCGGCCATGCTGTCCGAACAGCCGGGCGACTCCCGCTCCCATTGTTGAAGAAATGTTTTGACTTTCTTCCGTTTCAAATCCTCCTGAGAGCCGCAGAGATCGCAAGGAATGATCGGAAACGCCCTGAGTTCCGCATATCGCGCGAGATCGGCCTCTTTGACCAAAGCCAAGGGCCGGATGACGATGTGGCGTCCGTCTTTGGAGCGCAGCTTCGGAGGAATGGCCTTCAGTTTGCCGGTATAGAAGAGGTTCAAGAACAAGGTTTCAACGATGTCGTCACGGTGGTGACCGAGCGCAATCTTCGTCGCGCCGATCTCCGCAGCGATGCGATAGAGGTGGCCTCGCCGCAACCGCGAACATAACGAACAGGTCGTCTGCCCCGCCGGGATCAGCCGCTTCACGATCGAGTAGGTATCGCGGGATTCAATATGGAACGGAATTCCGCGACGAGCCAGATACTCTGGGAGCACGTGTTCCGGAAAGCCCGGTTGCCGTTGGTCGAGGTTGACCGCAATCAGATCAAAACGGATCGGCGCTCGGCGTTGCAATACGAGCAAGATATCCAGTAAACCATGACTGTCCTTACCGCCCGATAGGCATACCATCACCTTGTCGCCGTCTTCAATGAGCCGATAGTCGGCGATGGCTTGTCCGACCAACCGGCAAAGGCGCGTTTGTATCTTTTCCGTGGCAGCGTCTAATTTAGGCCTTGATGTTGGAGCAAGCGGCACGATCATGGCAAGATTGTAATGGGTCCATGTGGTCCTGTCGATACTATCACGCTTAGAAAAAAGGTAATGAACCGGCCATGCCGCAGTCTATCCTGTTTGTCTGTACCGGAAATGTCTTCCGCAGTATGACGGCTGAATATGCGTTACGGGCGCAGCTCCGTCGCCAATCTTCTTTCCAAGTGGCATCGGCGGGGATTGAAGCCAAAACCACGACGATCCATCCGGTCATTTCCAACCGGTTGATCCAAAAAGGAACAGACCCTTCGGCCCATATTCCGCAAAGGCTGACCAAGAAACTGATCGACCGGAGTGATCTCATCATCGCCATGGGGCTCGGTCACCGTGAGTTCATTCAGAAACAATTCGGGTTGAAGGTTCCGCTTTTCAATGAAGTATCGTTCGGCGAGGAGGTTCCCATCCTCGATCTACACGAGGCCCTCCCCTATTGGGAACGTGATATCGAGGAAGCGCGGGCTTATGTGGAGTCGGTCATCGATCACATTTGGGAATCCGTACCGGCGTTGATGGCACGACTTCCGCACTTTTCGCGACGTCGAGGCCAATGAAACCGTCGCGTCGGTTCACCCGACCGCTTGGACGATTATCCGCTTGCCTCTCCGCCTTCCATGAGACGTCCCCATCAGACGGGATGGACAATGCATGCTATATTTTCCATGAGCGGCACAATAGACGTATTTCAGAGGGTTGCCTTTCATGGACCGGACGGTTTCCGATGCGCTGAAGACACCCGTCGTCGGACAGGACGATCCCCCGTGGGCCTCCTGGTCGGACGATGCGCTGTTGGATCTCCCGATGTGCGACTTGCACGTCGGGCTCAAGGGCGGATTCCTCGAGCAACCCATCGCCGAGTTGACCGAAGAACTGGAGCGACGCGGATTGCTCTTTCGTCCGCACGTCTGGCTTTCCAATGAGTGGTTTACGCCGGATGGGGTTCCCGGCATTGCCGTGCCCTTTTACCTGGCCCATCCTCGCCTGGCAAAACTCGAACAAGCCCAGATGTTGGAAGTGGAAGGCGGGACCGCGGAATGGTGTCTGCGCATCCTTCGCCATGAAGCGGGCCACGCCATCGAAAACGCTTACAAAACTCGCCGCCGAAAAACGCGCCAGTATATTTTCGGCAAGTCTTCGCAGCGATACCCGATGTACTACTCCCCCCGACCCTATAGTCGGAGTTTCGTCCGCCACTTGGACCTGTGGTATGCCCAAAGCCACCCCGATGAAGACTTTGCTGAAACCTTCGCCGTCTGGCTGACACCCGACTCCCTATGGGAGGAACGGTATCGGGGGTGGCCCGTGCTCAAGAAGCTGAGGTATGTCGATGGACTCATGAAGGAACTCCAGGGTGTCTCACCCCTCGTGACTACCCGCGAAGAAGTCGATCCGCTCCCTCGTTTAAAGAAAACCCTTCGCGAACACTACGAGCGCAAGCGGAGACATTACGGAATCGAGCGACAGTCGCAGTACGACCCGGACTTGAAGCGGTTGTTTTCCAGCTTGCCGAGCCATGCGAGCAAGCTGAGCGCCGCGACCTTTCTGAATCGTTTTCGTCGAGAAGTGCGACGGAAGGTCGCCGGTTGGACCGGCGAGTACCAGTACACCATCGACCAAGTGCTAGAGGATATGATTCTGCGCTGCCGCGAACTCAACCTTCGCGTCCCGGTTGCGGAAGACCAGGCCAAGCTTGATTTCACCATCCTTCTGACCGTTCACACCATGAATTTCTTGCGAAGCGGCCGGCACCGGGTGGCCTTATGAAGCGGCTGCGGGTGCTTGTCCTCATGCACGAAGACCTTGTGCCTCCCGATGACGTGAACGGCCATGACTTGAAAACCGCGGAGTGGCGGACGGAATACGACGTCATCTCGACGCTGAAGGAGCTGGGCCATCACGTGTACCCGCTGGGGGTCAAGAGCGATCTCAGCGTGATTCACTCCGCCATAGAGAAATTGAAACCGGACATCGCCTTTAACTTATTGGAAGAGTTCGACGGCGTAGCCGTCTACGATCAGCATGTGGTGTCGTACCTCGAACTCTTGCATCTGCCTTACACCGGTTGTAACCCGAGGGGACTGATGTTGGCGCGCGACAAAGCGCTGACCAAGAAGGTGCTGTCATTTCACCGGATCCCCTATCCGGAATTCATTGAGGTGCCTCAAGGACGCACGGTGAAGCGGCCCAAATGGCTCTCGTTCCCGCTGATCGTCAAATCGGTCAACGAAGAAGCTTCGTTGGGCATTTCCCAAGCCTCGATCGTCGATGACGACGACAAACTGAGCGAGCGGGTGGCGTTTATCCACAATAGCGTGGGCAGCGGGGCGCTGATCGAACGGTATGTCGAAGGCCGTGAATTCTACGTGGGCGTCATCGGCAATGGACAGCTGCAAGTGCTCCCTGTGTGGGAGCTCATCCTGGACAAGCTGCCGGAAGATGCGAAACGCATCGCAACCGAGCGGGTGAAATGGAGCAGAAAGTACCAGCAGAAGTACGGCATCACCTCACGCGAAGCCGACAATTTGCCGGCCGGGAAGACCGAAGACATTCAGAATCTGGCCAAGCGGGTCTATCGGGCGCTCGGACTGAGCGGCTATGCGCGAATCGACATGCGCATGGCTGACGATGGGCAACTCTACGTCCTGGAGGCCAATCCTAACCCTCAGATCGCGGAAGATGAAGACTTTGCCGATTCGGCAAAGAAGGCCCACTACCATTACGATGAGCTGCTCCAAGAACTCCTCACCGTCGGCCTTCGCCGGCGCCCCGTCAAAGCGGCGTGAATAACGGTGGCATCGATGACGAACGCCGCATTGGAAATGACTTCGCCCCCTTCCCGCGCAAAGATCTTTTGCGACCGTCGGCCTCACTGTCCACTGTTGCATCTCCTCCACGGTTGAATTTTCTCATTGTGTTGAGCGCTCTGCCGCTCCGTGAAATAGTGATAGCACGGTGCTCGCGACCATGTCGGTACCGACTCACATCTTCTTTCTGCGGAGGTCTCTATGATGTCTGCGTTCAAGGCTTTCCGTCGTGCGCGGTTGCTTCCCGCCATGTTGCTTTTGACGACGGGCTGCGCCCCATCCGTCATGCTGGGACATTCTTCACAGGAGTATCTCGGAATGGGAATCGTGTCCGGAACATTAGGGGAACAACAACGGGTGGCTCTATGCACCGGAGAGCCGTCTTCCATATCGGTAGTCGGCCAAGTGCAAGCGCTGGAGGGTGGCGCCTACCTGGTCCGCAACGCCCAGGGGCAGGACATCCGCGTTCCGCATGACGAAAATACCAGGATTGACCGACCCGCTCATGTGGGCGACCGCATTCAATCCTGGTTAGACCACCAAGGCCGCGCCCTGCTGATCCGCAGCCTGGATGTCAATGGGAGATAGCACTCACGCTCCTCCTGGCGAGAGCATCGCCGGAAGACCGGGTCGCCGAAGAGCGGCGAAGACGACCGACAAATTACCGACCTCGGTCCATGACAGCACTGCAATTTCTTGTTCGGCGCTGAAAGATTGAAGCAGGAGGAGGACACCGAGAAACACGGCAATGATGGCGGGCCAGATCATCGATAGCGTACCAAGAACCAAGAAGAATGTTAGTGCCGCCAACGTCAGCTGAAAGAACTGGCTCTTGACTGTAATCATATGGTCCTCCTCGTTTGTTCTCCCGGAACAGATTTTCATGGATGAATGAGTTACACCATATTCATAAACGAAGAATCACAAACAACTAGGATCCTACTGTCAGTGTCGAACAACATGGGCTTTTATGAATGCGACTCGGACACTGCGCGTGTATGCGCAAAGACCATGCCGCGAAGAATCTATGAGCGGTGTCTATATTTCGAGGGGTTGCCTGCTGTGCCTCTAAGTAGTAGTCCCATGATACGTATCTCTTTCGATTCAGTGAATCCGAATGCATTCAGTTAGGAGTGGCCTGCACTTGGATGGAAGCGCGCATCAGATGCGATGTTGCGCGTCGTGTAAGGCTAAAGAATGGTGATCCAAGCGAGGCGTTCGGCCAATGCCATTTACAAGTGGTAACCAATACGGTTTCAAGCACATGAAGGCTTTCAATGCAGCGGACGATTAAACATCGTATGTCATCCACACCCGTTATCCGCCCCTAGATGTAGTGTGACCGCCTCCCGTACGTACCATTACTCTTACGTATTGCTCCCTGTCATGTCACTGAACCATAATTTACCATTCTCGGCACAATCTATGCGCCCGAGAAATCAATAGGTCTGCAAATCCACAGTTGCAAAGTGGCGCCAGACGGCGTATACGACAGTGAAGGACTTTCTAGGTCCGCTCATAATCCGAGATAAAAGCACCAGTACCAGTTCCAATGGTTTAGTCGTATTGCATTCTTCTGTTTCGTAACGGACGTTTTGCCGTGTGAACAGGAAAGGATGTTTCACTTACATTGGCCTTTCAAAACTTTGAACCTCTAAAGTTGCCGTCACTTATCATCTTAGTAGTGAGGTGAGACATGATTATGAAGCTGATCGCCTTCGCCTTTCTCTTCACCGTTTCGGTGCATGGACCGGAAGCCAGTCCGGCCGCCGCCGCTCAGTCCATTCCCGACAACCAATCGACCGTTCGATCGGACGATAGTCAACGGTCTCTTTTGGCCATGCTCGTCGGGATCCTGAGGCCCGCCGAAATTCGCCACGCTCGGAACAGCGAGGTAAACTCGTATGTCCATAGAGTCGACAACGACGAGGCCTCTCCTGCTGCGTCAATGACATCTATTACTCCCATTACCTCTATGACCATAGACACTCCTCAGAGCCAACCTTCAGAGGCGGACGCCGCGGAAGCAGACAAGGAAAAGATGCGGCTCGAGCTACTTCTACAGCAGCTCACCGCCAAAGAAAAAGAGTTGGCCGTTCTGCGGGAGAAAACGGCGGCGGCGGCGAATCAGTTGAACGTCGAGAAGACCCGCGCGGAAGCGCTGGAGGCTCAACTGAATCAAAAGGAGCAGGAATTGGCCGGGCTCTGCACCCAACGAGACACCCACCAGCAAATGTCGCAGGAGCTGAACCGGACAAAGAGCAGCCTGGAGCTGGCCAGACAGCAAGTGAGCGACATGGAGCGACAATTTGTCATCAGCAACGACCAGCTCGATGAAGCGATGCAACGCATTGCGGACCTTGACTTGCAGCTGGTGGCCAAAGAACAGGAATTCCAGCTGGCTAAGGCCAACCTGGATATGGAAGTCGCCTCTCGCGACTCGCAACTTGTGCAGGCGAAGCGCCTGCTCGCGAGTCTGGGTAAGAGCTTGCCGAAACCGGCCAAACTGACTGCCTCCAACAAGAATGCTCTTCCTCAGCAATCCATCACGACGGCGCGTGCCACGCCAGATCTCACCAGGGTCAGCGAGAAGCTGGCGAGCGCCCTTCAGGATGAACTCAAACGAGGCACCGTGGTGCTAGAACAGCGTGGCGACAAACTAACACTGGCGTTGTCGTCGGGTGAACTGTTCGCCAAAGGGCGAGTCACCATGACATCGACGGGGACCTCCCTGGTCAAGCGCATCGGTGTGGCGCTGCGTAAATTCCGTCCCCAAAGCGTTGAAGTCGCCGGACATACCGACAGCACTCCCGTCAAGTACGATAGTCGTCGACCGTTTAAGGATAACAGTGAACTTTCTCGTGCTCGTGCTGAACATGCCGGCAAAGCTTTGATCAAGGGGGGGCTGGGCGCCGACCGAGTCAGGACCGTGGGGTATGCGGACTCCCGGCCCATCGCGACGAACGACACGGAAGAGGGCCGGAGCAAGAACCGGCGGGTCGAGATTGTCGTAACCCAGGGTTCCGAGCCGATCGCCTCCCCGGTGAGTGGGAAGGACGAGCCACTCGCGAGCAATAGCCGAGGGGTTTCTCCATACGGAGGAGTGGTTCAAAAGGTCTCGAATCGCTGACCATGAACTTCCGCCCATGTCGGCGCTCAGGCGCCGACATGGGCGTTTCACGGCAAGCCTGCCTCCGGTCGACCGCCATTCACATTCACATTCTTTCCCCAACTCAAACGAACTGCCATTGGGACAGCGGATTACCATGACTCCAGCAGAAGCTGCGGCTGCTCTCTTCAAGACCATGCCGTCACCGATCTCCGTCCCGCAACTTGCGGAATACGGAATTGAGTCGTCGGAATCTTCCGCCAAGCAGATCGCTCGCGAAATTCTGTCGCTGAATCTCTACTGGATCCTGGCTGCTATTGATGCGCATATCCCGACCAAGTACCGGTCCGCGATCAAGGACACGCTGTTCGAGTCGATCCGGCAAGAGTGGTGGTCGTCCGGCAAACTGGGGGCCGATACGTGGGATGAGTACCAAACGGAACTGACCGAACGGCGCGAGCGATACACCCACCTGGTCGATTGGCAAGGACTCAGTCACATGGGTATTTGCGCGGAGACGGCCTCCCTATTGGAAGACCACGGCATCGCTTCGTCGGAAGATCGTGAAAAACTGCTCGTATTGTTGATCGACTGTGCGCCGGCTTCGGAATACGGCAGGTTGCTCGACGAGGTGGGATAAGCTCAGCGTTCACAGATAGCGGCGTGACAATACCTTGCCGCTGTCGTCAAATTCGTAGAGTAACGGCACGCCGGTCGGTATGTTGAGCTCCAAAACTTCTTCCTTCGACAATTGATCCAACTCCATTACCAACGCACGGAGACTGTTGCCATGCGCGGCAATGATGATGGTTTCACCCTTCAGTAAATGGGGCTTGATCATGTTCTCATAATAAGGCAATGCGCGCTCAGCCGTATCTTTCAGGCTCTCTCCACCGGGCGGTTTCACATCATAACTTCGCCGCCAGATTTTTACTTGCGCGTCACCGTACTTCTTGGCGGTTTCCGCCTTATTCAATCCTTGGAGATCCCCGTACATCCGCTCGTTCAACGCCTTGTCTCTTTCGATGGGGATGTTCGTTTGCCCGACGGTTTCCAACACGATCCTCAACGTCTCATTCGCACGGGTGAGAACCGACGTGAAGGCCCTGTCAAAGGTGAACCCGCGGAGCTTCTCACCGGCCTGCCGAGCTTCTTCCACCCCTTTTTCGGAAAGCGGGACGTCCACCCAGCCGGTAAACCGGTTCTCCAAGTTCCATTGCGATTCCCCATGACGAAGCAACACTAATCGAGCCATCGCGCATCCTTTGCCGTCAACATGAAAGACCCATCAAAACCCGAAGAATACTCAATCGCCGTGCCAAGTCAAGCCTGCGACACTGCTTGCTTCGCCGGTCGGCCGGGCGACTTATCAAGATCGGGCGGGCCTTCTTGGATCATCTTTATCAGTGTCGCAAGGAAGATGATATAGAAAAACACGCCGACCCAGACGACATAGGGCTGTACCCCGCCCGACTCTTTCAGGGTGGCCTCTTGCGCGGCGAGATCCATTCGGCCGGCTTTCTTGATTTCACCGATGTGCTCTCGGCAGTGCCAATAATACAAATAGTTCGCCGTCGCTCCCGCCATGATGCTCCAGACGATGCCGGCGGAAAAATCTCCGGTGAGATACGTGGAAATCATCGGGCCGACCGCATAGACGAATGCATGCAGATACATTTTACGGTACAGAAACCACAGGAAGGAGATGTAGAGAAACGCCGGCCAGTTCCACGAAAGCGCGAACTTTGGCTGGCCGTTCGACGAAAATCTCCTGAACAGGGTCAGGTAGTGGTCGGCGTTGGGTCCGATGAATTCGCGCCACAACGTCTCGTCATCCTGAATCGGCCGAGCCGTGGCGGTCTCGGGGGCGGCCTCGGCGGGCTTGTCTTCAGCCAGTTTGGTGCCACACTGATGACAGAAAAGAGCCTCGTCCGGGTTCTGTCGATTGCACTGATTGCACAGCATCATGAGGACGCAGCTTACCACACTCGGAACGGGAGGATACGATCCTTCTGACTGATTGCCAAAAACTTTGAGCCGGCGGCGCTTAACCGCTATCTCAGATGCCCCGCTTATTGCTCTTCCCACTGCGCCTGTGCTAGCTTTCCTTTCTTTCTTAAGGGGATACGTCATCATGCCGACCGAAGAGCTGAAAGATGATGCCGCCAAATACCTGATGCAGACCTATACTCGCCAGCCGATTTCAATCGTGCGGGGGCGGGGCGCGAAGGTCTATGATCTTGAGGGACGAGAGTACATCGATTTCGTCGGCGGGATTGCCGTCAATGTCTTGGGGCATGGTCATCCTGATTTGGTTCAGGCGATCCAACGCCAAGCAGCGCAACTGATCCATACATCCAACCTCTACTACACCGAACCGCAAGTGAAGCTGGCACGGCTGTTGGTGGACCATTCGTTTGCCGACCGCGTGTTCTTCTGCAACAGCGGAGCCGAAGCCAATGAGGCGGCGATTAAGCTGGCGAGACGGTACGGACACGAGCGGCATGGACCGGACCGCTTTGAAATCATTACGATGAGGAATTCGTTCCATGGCCGGACCCTGGCCACCCTCACCGCCACGGGTCAGGAGAAGGTTCAAAAGGGTTTCGAGCCGCTGATGCCCGGCTTTGCCTATGCACCGTTCAATGATTTCGGGGCGATCGAGTCCATGGTCAATGCGAAGACCGCGGCGATCATGCTGGAACCGATTCAGGCGGAAGGCGGCGTGTATGTCGCCGACCGAGATTATCTGAGACACCTGCGTGAACTTTGTACACAACGAGATATAGTGCTCATCTTCGATGAAATTCAAACGGGCATGGGTAGAACCGGTACCTTCTTCGCCCATGAGCAACTCGGGGTGAAACCCGATATCATGACGCTTGCCAAGGGTCTCGCCGGGGGCGTGCCGATCGGAGCCTGCCTGGCGAAAGAGGCGGTAGCGGCAGCGTTTACACCCGGCTCTCATGCGTCGACGTTCGGTGGAAACCCCTTGGCCTGTGCCGCGGCGCTGGCGGTGTGCCGGGTCCTCCTCGAAGGAAAAGTGCTGGATCAGGCGCGGCGCATGGGGGAGTACTTGGCAAAGGGGTTGGCCGACTGCAAAGACCGCAATCGAATCGTGAAGGATGTGCGCGGCTTGGGTCTCCTGCAAGGCATGGAGTTGGAGACGGACGCACGAGCCATGGTGGCCGATGCGCTGGCTCGCGGAGTGCTGATCAATGCCGCAACGGACCGAGTGCTGCGCTTTGTGCCGCCTTTGGTGATCACACAGCCCGAAGTGGACAAGCTCATCGACCTTCTCGACATCCTGTTCAACCGGCGCCCGACGGCGGGAAAAGATTCACACCACTGATGGCCGTACGAACCCGACAGAGAATCAGCAGTGGGCGCTATGCCAAGGATCTGCTCGACGTCGCGACGATGCCGCTGCAGCAGGTCCTCGACTTGCTGCTTCTGGCCACGTCTCTGAAGAAGAAACAGCGTCAAGGCACTCCCCATCGGTTGTTGCACGGGAAAACGTTAGGACTGCTGTTCCAAAAGCCGTCGACCAGGACTCGGGTGTCGTTCGAGGCGGGGATGAATCAGCTCGGCGGCCATGCGTTGGTCCTTCCCATGAGTGACATTCAACTCTCGCGCGGAGAGACGGTCTCGGACACGGCACGCGTGTTGTCCCGTTACTTGGACGGGATCGTGATCCGAACCTATGACCATGCGATCGTCGAAGAATGGGCGACGGAAGCCACGATGCCGGTCATCAACGGGCTGACCGACCATAGTCATCCTTGTCAGGCCTTGTCCGATTTGATGACGATTCGTGAAATCAAGGGTCGGCTCAAGGGACTCAGCCTTGCCTACATCGGCGACGGCAACAACGTGGCCAACTCGCTCATCGAAGCCGGAACGAAGATGGGCATGCGTGTCGTGATCGGATGCCCGTCCGGCTATCAGCCGGATCAGCGGGTGATCGATCGAGCCAGAATGGAAGGGCACGCCACCGGTGCGTCCGTCGAGGTGGTGGAGAACCCCTTGGTCGCCGTGAAAGAGGCGGATGTCGTGTATACCGATGTGTGGATCAGTATGGGTCGAGAACGGGAGCAGGCACGGCGCTTGCGGACGTTGGCTCCCTACCAGCTGAACAAGCGGCTGCTGCAACGGGCTAAACCCGATGCCATCGTCATGCATTGTTTACCGGCTCATCGTGGAGAAGAGATTACGGCGGAAGTGCTGGACGGCACACAATCCGTCGTCATCGATCAAGCGGAAAATCGCCTGCATATGCAAAAGGCGATTTTAACGCAGTTGCTCAGCCGGAAGAACGAGACCGGGTAGGAACCACCATGAAGCCAAAATCGATCAAGAAAATCGTCCTGGCCTATTCCGGAGGACTGGATACATCGGTCATCCTCAAGTGGCTTCAGGAAACCTATCAGGCGGAGATCATCGCCTTTTGCGCCGACCTCGGCCAAGGAGAAGATCTGAAGGCCGTCAAAGCCAAGGCGCAAACACTCGGCGTCAAGAAGGTGTACGTCGAAGACCTGCGGGAAACCTTCGTCAAGGATTACGTGTTCCCGATGCTGCGCGGGAATGCGATGTATGAGGGCAGCTATCTCCTGGGGACATCGATCGCCCGCCCGCTGATCGCTCGACGACAGGCTGAGATCGCGCTCAAAGAAGGCGCCGAAGCGGTATCACACGGCGCCACGGGAAAGGGCAATGATCAGGTGCGGTTTGAACTGACGTACACGGCGCTGGCACCTCATTTGAAGATCATCGCCCCGTGGCGGGAATGGAACATGCGCTCCCGGCGCGAATTGATCGAGTATGCGGATCGCCACGGCATTCCGGTGACGGCGACCAAATCCAAGCCGTACAGCACCGACCCCAATCTGTTTCACGTCAGTTATGAAGGCGGCATCCTGGAAGACCCATGGGAATCGCCCCCGGATGAAATATTCCAAATGACCGTCTCTCCGGAAAAGGCACCGGACAAGCCGCAGGAGGTCGAGATCGAATACCAAGCGGGCAATCCCGTCGCGGTCGACGGCAAAAAGATGAGTCCTGCCGGCTTACTGGCCCATCTCAACAAATTGGGCGGCGTACACGGCATCGGCCGGGTCGATCTTGTGGAAAACCGCTATGTCGGGATGAAGTCGCGCGGAGTGTACGAAACACCGGGGGGAACGATTCTGCACGTCGCCCATCGCGCACTCGAATCCTTGACGATGGACCGCGAAGTTCTTCACTTCCGCGACAGCTTAATCCCGCGATTTGCTGACCTGATCTACAACGGTTACTGGTTCAGCCCCGAGCGGGAAATGATACAGGCGGCGATCGATGAAGCTCAGAAAGACGTCAGCGGCGTTGCACGGGTCAAACTCTACAAGGGAAGCTGTACGCTGGCGGGACGCAAATCGAAACAGTCGCTCTATCGCCTCGACATCGCCACGTTCGAGGAAGATGAGGTGTATAACCAGAAAGATGCGGAGGGCTTCATACGTTTGAACGCGTTGAGACTGAAGATTCGCGCGCAGAGAAAGAAAGCTTCGTCGTAATGGCTCAGCGCATGAACCATCCGAAGTCTGCCGGTGGCGGAGGGAAAGCCTGGGCGGGCCGGTTTCGAGGGAAGACGGATCCAGTGGTCGAAGCGTTTACCAGGTCGGTAGCGGTGGACAGTCGGCTCTATGGCGAGGACATCGCCGGCAGCATTGCCCATTGCAAGACGCTCGAAAAGGCTCGGGTCCTCACGCGGGCGGAAACGCGCGTCATCATCCGCGGGCTGGAATCAGTCAAACGAGAGTTGGATCGTGGGCAGTTCACTTTCTCACCGCAAGACGAAGATATTCACATGGCCATCGAGCGGCGGCTGACCGAAGTGATCGGCCCGTTGGGCGGCAAGCTACACACGGGGCGCAGCCGGAATGACCAGGTTGCCTTGGATGTTCGGCTGTATTTGCGCACTCAGCTGGATGAACTGCATGAACGACTCACTGAATTCCAACGCGTGCTGGTCTCCAAGGCTGCAGCGAACCGGACGCTCATGATGCCTGGGTATACTCACCTGCAACGGGCACAACCGGTCCTGTTCGCGCATCACTTGCTGGCGTACGTAGAGATGATCGAACGGGACAAAGGTCGGATACGTGACGCCAGAGACCGACTCAATGTCATGCCCCTCGGATCGGGGGCCTTGGCCGGCACGAACTATCCGGTAAACCGGCGATACACGGCTCAACTGCTGGGCTTTTCTACCGTCACCCTGAACAGCCTGGATGCGGTTTCAGACCGCGATTTCCTGATTGAAACGGCGTCTGCCTTCTCGATTGTCATGATGCACTTGTCCCGGCTGAGTGAGGAATTGATTATCTGGGCATCGCAAGAATTTCAATTTGTCGATCTGCCCGATGCATTCTGCACGGGAAGCAGCATGATGCCGCAAAAGAAGAATCCTGACGTCCCCGAGCTGGTCCGAGGAAAAACGGGACGTGTCTATGGGCATCTTGTCAATTTGCTGACGCTGCTCAAGGCTCTTCCGTTAAGTTATAATCGAGATTTGCAAGAGGACAAACCCGCGCTTTTCGATGCGCTTGATACAGTCAAGGCCTGTCTTCACGTGATGACGGAATTGATGCGTCGATTGAAAGTCAACGGAGAGGCCCTCAAGCGAGCGGTGCAAGGAGGCGGACTTCTCGCCACGGAACTCGCCGATTACTTGGTCCTGAGAGGCGTGCCGTTTCGCGAAGCCCATGGGATCACCGGGCAGATCGTCCGCGCTGCGCTCGATCAGGGGCGTGACGTCACGGATTTGTCGCTTGAGGAGTTGCAAGCTTTTTGTGAGCGGATCGACAAGAGTGTGTTTTCTCGGCTGACGACCGCTTCGGCCATCGATCACAAGGGACAAATCGGCGGAACCGCACGGGGACGAGTGGAGCAGCGACTCAAAGAGCTTGAGCGCTTACTGTCATGAGAGCTCTGGTCCTGATGATATCGGCGGGACTGCTGACGGCTTGCGGGGTGGTGGGGTCGCCGGTGCCCCCGGAATACGTCGGAGTGGCCCCGACCATCGACAAGCAGAAAAGGCAACAGACCCTTGAGGCAGAGCGGCAGGCAGCCGAGTCGTCTGAACCGGTCCCTGCTCTAGGAAGTCATGATATCGATCTGCCTGCGTCACAGCCGGTGGGCATACGATGAGAGTCATGGGTTGCTGCAATTGCGTTAACGAGGAATCGCACGATGCATAGCTTCGAGTATCACCACGGTGAATTGTACTGCGAACAGGTTCCGGTCAGCCGCATGGCGAAGGAGCTCGGCACTCCCTGTTATGTCTATAGCCATGCGACGCTCGTCCGGCATTTTCACGCCTACGACAGCGCCTTCCAAAATATTCCCCATGTCATGGCCTTTGCGATGAAAGCCAATTCCAATCTGGCCATCCTTCGCCTGATGGCGAAGGAAGGCAGCGGCGCGGACATCGTGTCCGGCGGAGAGCTGTTCCGGGCCCTCAGGGCCGGCGTGCCTCCTTCAAAAATCGTTTTCGCCGGCGTCGGTAAATCGCCGGATGAAATCCGCGACGCGCTCGAGGCCGACATCCTCATGTTCAATGTCGAATCGTCGGCTGAAATCCATGCGATCAATGAGGTGGCGGCTTCGGTCGGGAAAAAGGCGCGGATCGCGTTGCGGATCAATCCGGACGTGGATCCGAAAACACATCCCTACATCTCGACGGGAATGAAGAAAAGCAAGTTCGGCATCGCCTCGGATCG
>CAYXKP010000105.1:5832-15822 GCA_964465695.1 uncultured Nitrospira sp. | reverse complement strand
AGCCGGGTCTTTATCAAAAATATTGAAAGTATCTGACGGTAACACTCCCCATGCTCCTTCGAGCATTTCATGCTCGAGCTGGCCCGGTCCCCATCCGGCAAATCCGACAAAAGCACGAAACCTTTCGCTCGGCTTAGGCTCAGACATGATGCGTTCCAGGACGCGAGGTGTGCCCACATAGATTCCAGCGATGATCTGGCGTGTATCGGGCAGGAGCTGCGCGAGCCGGAACAACAAGATCAACTGCGTTCGTTCGACCGGCCCCCCGTGAAACAATCGGTGAGGCGTTCGCTTAAGAACGGTAAAATCCGGCAAGACTTCAGACAACAGCACGTTTGTTGGGCGGTTCAAAATAAGGCCGATCGTTCCGCTTCGTCCGTGTTCGACAATGAACAGGACGGTTTGATGGAAATTGGGATCATTCATTGAGGGACTGGCGACCAGAAGCTTCCCCCTCTCCACAGACGTAGGCCCAAATTCTTGCTGCGCCTGAGCCCAGAACGAGGGCAAAAGGAAAAACGTCCCCGCTAGAAGAACGCTTCTCATGATGCTCTGTACAGCAACAGAAGCCAAGACTTCACCTTGGTACCAGAGCTAACAGATAACTTTTCTCGTCAGTGAAAGCAACAGTGGGCGCGGAAGGATCATCGGGATCGTGTCTCAGATTTGGTAGCTTTCCAGTGAATGGGGTGTGCTACAGTAGCCCCGAGGTGAACAACCATGCCAGGGTCGTTACGCAATCGTGAGAAGGAGAAGGAATGATGAGGGACTGCTTGCGATATGTCATGATGATAATGATCCTCTGCTCTCTGTCGGGATGCATCGATCCGCCGAAATCCCCATACATCGATGTCCGGGACACGGTGTCACGGATCGACGAGTTTCAATCGACGGCGGAACAAGGAAGCGCCGAGGATCAGTACAATCTAGGCATGCGATATGAGAACGCCTTGCCTAAAGACCACAGAGAAGCCGTTCGATGGTACCGCATGGCCGCGACTCAGCGGCATGTTGGTGCCTTCTATCGGCTCTGCGTGCTGTCGGACATCGGGCGGGGGATGCCCCAGGACTATCAGGAAGCCCTACGCTGGTGCCGCCTTGCCGCGGACCAAGGCTACGGACCGGCAATGTTCATCATCGCCATCTATTATGAGAAGGCCCGGGGGCTTCCCAAGGATGTCGTTCAAGCCTACCAGTGGTATAATTTGGCGGCGGCTAACGGCCATGAGGATGGAGCAAAATGGCGCGACCGTCTCGCGATGAACATGACACCGACTCAAATCGCTCAGGCACAATTTCTCGCGCGTAATTGGAAGCCCCAGCTCAAAGTGTCAGTTGATGAACAGTAGCCCATGACTTTCTCCATCGAACGTGCCGCCGTTACCGTAATTCGCCCTTGAAGTCGCGCCATTCGCTGCGTAGGATACCGATGGATGGCTTGCTGACCGCTCAGCTGATATCCATCACGTGAACATCGTTTCAGAATGGCTCACCGGACACACTGGCAGTGTGTGATTCTCATAGAATTGTTCCTGCTGTTCTTTCTCGCATCAAGCTGCGCCGCTCCGTCTTCTAGTCCGCCGCAGCCGCTCAATGGCGGATCAGCCGTCGGCGAAGTTCTCAAGCGCGCTCAGACCGGCGATCCCAATGCTCAAAATGAGTTGGGCTTACTGTATAGCGAAGGGCGCGGTCTCCCGCAAAATTTCCCCGAAGCAAAAGATTGGTTCAAGAAAGCGGCCGACCAGGGACACGCCGGTGCACAAGTCAACCTGGGAACCCTCTACTCTCTTGGACGTGGAGCACCCTATAGCGACCATATGGCATTATTCTGGTTTCAGAAGGCGGCGGAGCAACGGAATGCCTTGGCATTCGCGAAGCTCGGGATGATGTATGAGCGAGGACGCGCTGTGCCTCAGAGCCTTATTGAAGCCCACATGTGGTACAACCTTTCGGTTGCTTACGGTGAAAAACGTGCCGCCGAATCCCGAGACGCGGTCGCCGCCAAGATGACGCCGGGACAGATTGCCGAAGCGGAAACCCGGGCCAAGAAATGGACACCCAAACGACGATGACAACATGTTGCTCCATATTGAACGAAGCTCCGCCTTCCAAGTTGCGAGCATGTTTTCGATGACATCAAGCCTTGCAGGCTGCTCGGACCGCATAATACGCACAGAAGAGAGAAGATTATGACGTTGTTAAGAATGCAGGTTAGCCACCGTGGTTTGTGGTTTACTAGTGCGATCGATTGATCGGTGTACCTTTTTCGTTCGGGTCTAACTGTCTATGCTCGGCAGGCTGCACATCGATGACACTTCCCGCTTCATTTATTTCCGCCGTTACCGTCGCTCCATCGCGAACCGAAGCGGACATTTCTCGCTTTTCCAAAGGGAACGACTGTTCCCCTTCCGATGTCTTCAAGGTGATCGTTCCCTGCCTCAGCCCGACTGAGACCACATCGCCGGTTATGAACCGATGGACCGTCTTGGTGCCCTTCGGATGAACCTCCAGCACTGCGTTATTTTCATCGATGATCACGGTCACCTCTTCTCCCTTCTGCGGCAGTTCATGGCCATGCCGAAGTGCGCGGTTTTTGTTCAATGGATACACCGTTCCGTCAGGCACTTTCACCGCAGGCGAGCCGGCCTTCTCAACGATGATGCCCAGAAGGCTTCGATGTAGATTTGACGAAGCCTCCTCCGACCATCCCGTCTGGGCCATCAACAACATCGACACGAAAAGGATTGTTGCAGAACCAAATGTATGCATCAGCATTTCTTCCCTCCCGATATGGTTATCTTATGAATGAAGGTGTCGGGCGGCAGAAGCGACTGGTCTGATCCCTAGTAAGCTGAGTCTTTGGATTCCATTACAAAACTAGTGATTCTCCCAGCTTCGTAATTTCAGTGTATCAACTAAAAAATCAGTACAGAGATATCCTACTCTAACTTTTGAAGGAGGCTCCGATCATGCGTTCAATCACAAAAGCTATAGGATTGACTCTTTTAACAGCTGTGTTTGGTATGGGCTTGTCTACAGTCGCCCTTTCCGTGGACAGAGAAGTCTATGACAAACCGGACGTGCAGCCGGGCAAAATCATCAAAGGAAAAGTGATGAACGTCGATGAAAAATCCCCACAGTCCTGGAATGTGTCGGTCAAAGACCGGGAAACTGGTGAAACAGTGATTCTCCACATCGACAAGACCACCACTAGAAAAGACATCATGCTACCACCAGATCTAGGCGACAACGTTATCGCTAAATACAATCAGCAGAACAATCACGCCATTTCGTTTTTGACCGACCAGACGATAAATCGATGAAGTAAAGGTCAGAAGTCGGAATGGAAGAACGAAGAACTAAAAAATTCCCGCTTGCTTTTGGAGCCAGCGGACGTACTTTATAATTTGGTCCACGTCGTCTGGCTTGACCGCGTCGATCTTCGGCATGTCGCCGAATTGCCAGTGATGTGCCTTTACTCCGGCGGCGGCCGCCCGTTGAAATGTCGCGTCACCGTGGTGATTCGGCTCATAGACCTTGTGAAGAAACGGTGGACCTTGAGTGGTTCCGATTCCGCCGATCCCGTGGCAAACTGAACAGTTGGCGTTGAATTTCTGCTCTCCTTCACGCAGATCCGCCGGAGCAGCGGCCACGGTCCCCGTTCCCTTCGGTTCCACCCCGTTTTGGCTGCAGGCCGGTGCTGCGCTCACGCTCAGCACAACGAGGCTTATTCCCAGCATTCGTAATGCCTTCATGGCATCAACATACCGCATACTCAATCGGATCCACAACTCCCGCTTCCTCAAAACCGTGTTTCCGTATCAAGCAGCTGTCGCATTGTCCGCAGGCGAGTGTCCCAATAGGGTCATAACAACTATGCGTCAGATGAAAAGGGACGTTCAAGGTTAGGCCAAGCCTTATGATCTCCGCTTTAGTCATCCGGAGCAGCGGCGCCCGTATTTCAATGCTTTTGCCTTGCATGCCTGCCTTTGTTCCTACGTTCAGTGCCGCTTCAACGGCTTTGATGAATTCCGGACGACAATCGGGATAGCCGGAGTAGTCGATCACGTTAGCGCCGAAATAGACGACTGAAGCTTCCAGCGCTTCTGCGTGGGCCGCAGCCAAAGACAAAAAAATCAGATTTCGCCCCGGCACATAAGTAACGGGCACACTCCGGTTCCGTTCAGCGTTCGTCCGACGCTTCGGCACCGATACATCGCCGGTCAGCGCCGACCCACCGATCGCTCTCAAATCAAGTTCTATCACCATATGCTGGGTGGCTCCCAGAGCCGCCGCCACCTGTCTCGACCTCTCCACTTCCACTGCGTGACGTTGTCGGTATGCAACGGTGAGGAGATGCAGCGCGTACCCGTCGCGGCGCGCGACGGCCGCCGCAACCGTGGAGTCCAACCCGCCACTGGCAAGAACGACCGCTCGTTCTGGAGTGTGCCCAATCATGGTAGGGAAAGATGCAGGGGCCGTGGGAAGGAGAAATTCCTAGACCTAGTCGCGTTCTTCTTCGCGTTCGATTTTCTCCAGCAACTCCGCACGAGACTGGCATTCCACACACAGCTTGGCGAAGGGGACCGCCTGGAGACGCTTCTCGCTGATCTCGATCCCACATTCGGCGCAAATTCCGTACGTTCCCTCGTGTAGTCTGGTGAGAGCCTCGTCTATCGACTGTCGCCGACGGTTACGCATTTCCATCAGCGAAATCCCGAGTTCACGTTCGAGATCCATTAAGGCTTGGTCGCCGACGTCGCGTGCCGACTCCAGACGTCGCTGCTGATCCTCGGTCAAGGACTGCCCCAGGCTCTCCTCGATCTCCTTAATAATCTCTTGGCCTTTGCCAAGAAGCATTTTGTGAAGCACTTCCTGCCGTCGTTCGCGCACCTCTCGTTCTTTTGCCGTCTCCTTGGGCCGTACAGGCATCCCCACTTCAGCCTCCGATGTTGCCTTGAGCCCCGCAGCTGTTCCCCCGGTCTCCGGCTGGGTTTTCTTGATGGGAGAGGCCGTAGTTTTTGTCTTTGTCTCGCCTTTTTTCTTCGACTGTGTCTTCGTTGCCATAGAATGTCCGCTCCAGAAATAGAACAGGTGATAGGAGGGTCAAAAAGTTCGGATTCTATACCACGGCCCGTACCTCTTGAACAAGAGGTGGTAAAGGATGCGTTGAAACTCTAGGGATAGGTAATGGTCGAATGGACGTCGTAGCCGGCTAGTTTGTCGCGCCCCTTTAAACTCTTCAGCTCAACCAGAAAGTCGAGCCCGATGATGGTGCCGCCAAGCTGACGAACGAGATGGACCGTCGCTTCCGCCGTACCTCCGGTCGCCAGCAGGTCGTCGACGATCAGCACATGCTCTCCGATTTCGATGGCGTCACGATGCACGGCAAGGCTGTTCTGTCCGTACTCGAGGCTATACTTCACTTCATAACAATCAGCCGGAAGTTTCCCCGGCTTGCGAACCGGGACAAAACCTGCGCCGAGACGCGCCGCCAGAATGCCGCCGAAAATAAACCCTCGGGACTCAATCCCTACGACTTTGGCGATCCGCCGGTCCCGATACCGAGTCGTCAATTGGTCGGCAAGACTTCGAACTGCGGCAGGATTCTTCAGAAGCGTTGTGATGTCATAAAAGAGAATACCGGGTTTGGGAAAATCCGGGACTTCTCGAATGAGTGCTTGATAATTGACGACGGTCACTGGATTAGAGCAAGTCTGCTTGTGTCATAGTCTTTCGCTCGATGGTATTGCGAAGCCGAACCAGCGCAGCCATCTCGATTTGCCGGACGCGCTCTCGAGTCAATCCCATGGTACGTCCGATCTCCTCGAGCGTCTTTGCCTCGTCTCCGTCGAGCCCAAACCGGGACACAATAACAGTTTGCTCTTTCTCAGGCAACTCCCTTACCCAACCCATCAGTTCGGTCCTCCGCCGAACCCCGTCGGCGGTCTCATCCGGTGAGAGTCCCATCGGATCCTCGATCACATCGCGCAGGAAGGTATCCGTGCGGTCGTTGAGCGGGCTATCGAGCGAACAGGTGGTGCGCACCAACTGTTTCAGGTCCAATACTTCTTCTTCGGATGTTTTCATCTTAGCGGCCACTTCCGCCGCCCTGGGCTCCCGCCCGAGTTCCTGCACCAACTGTTCGACACGATTGAGATAACGATTGAGACGTTCGACCACATGTACCGGCAAACGTACCAACTTGCCTTGATTGATGATCGCCCGTTCGATGTATTGGCGGATCCACCAAGACGCATACGTGCTGAACCGAAAACCCCGCTTGTAATTGAACTTTTCAACTGCTTTGATCAATCCTAAATTGCCTTCCTCTACGATATCGGAAAACGGAAACCCGCGGTGCATGTACCGCTTCCCAATGCTGATGACCAGCCGGAGATTCGATTCGATCATTTGTTGCCGAGCTTGCTCATCACCGGCCATGACCCGTTTGCCGAGTTGCTGTTCTTGTTTGAAGTTCAGCAGGGTGGATCGGCGGACCTCCCGCAAGTAGCTCTTCAAAGTATCCAGTCCTTCCGATCGACCTGTTTCCCGTTCTCCTTGATCCGAGACGCTCGCAGGTTCTGAGGCATCCATGTCGTCGGCGGTTTGCCTTCGAGCTTCGCTGAACTCGGCTCCCTCGTCATGCGGTCGGGTCATGATGCCTCTTTCTAACGCCAAATGCTGAAGTTTGAATACCGCCCGGTCGCGGCACTCCACTCCGTCTCAACCGTTGTGACATGAGCAGCAGGAGGACCGGTCTTCAATTCACGTAGAAGCGCTTCGATCACCGTTCTTCTTCCCTCCACGCTGAGCTCGACCCGACCATCGTCGAGATTTCGCACGCCGCCCACTAGAGCGAGCCCTGTCGCCGTTCGTGCCGCAAACGCACGAAATCCCACTCCCTGCACAAGGCCGCCGACCAGGATCCTCGCCCGGACCCGCGGTCCATCAACCGATTGAGTCATCTGGCTCTACCACGATCGGGGTATGAACGATAACTAGAGGTCTGTTCAGCGGATATTCTCACACCTCTTCCGAGGCGTCACGCGATTTACAATTCTGCGCCGAAAACTGCGCCTGTGACATGGCTTTTTATGACAATCAACACAAGGATGTAATGCGAGAAGGAGTCGACGGTATGGGCAATCTTGGTTTGAGATGAAAAAGAGGACACTGGAGGTGTTCATCCCGTCGCCTTAATAAGGATGGGCTCCGGGTCGAGCAAGTTTGGTTTGGTTAAAATAACAAGAATACTGAAGGTGTCTCTCCGGCGCCTTAATTCGATACTGCGATAAATAGGCGCCGGTTCACACGAAGTGCGGTTTGGTCGGGGCGAGAGGATTTGAACCTCCGACCCCTGCGTCCCGAACGCGGACGCCGACTGTCGGAGGTTCATCCTGCCTTTGAGGGGGTTGCTGATGTCCGCACTCCGTTGCACAGTGGCGCAGACCATGACGTTCGGTGATGTCCTACTCGCCTATATATCCTCCCTTAACGGCCGACCATCCGCCGACAAATACCGGCAACTATTCTACCAGTACTTTTATGCCAGTCCCTTGCGCGATAAAGCCGCTGAGACGGTCACGCGCTATGAGATCCTGCATTTCAAGCAACAGTACGAATCAACCCCGGCTAACTGTTCGAAAGCCATTGGCTTCATCAAGCAAGCCTATAACTGGGCATCTGATCGTATCGATCCGTCCACCATGCACCCGCTCTATGATGGACCGAATCCCGCGTGGCGCGTGAGTAAGCACGATAGCTACCCGAGAGAGCGCGTGATGGATTGTGCGGAGATCCGACTTCTTCTGTCCAGTCTCGACTTTCTGTCTCCGAAATATCGCGCCTTCTTTGTGACGCGGCTCTTGACGCCCTGTCGAATCAAGGAGCTGTGCGAAATGCGCCGTGATGCCGTGAGCCTCGACACGGGGAAATGGTACAAGAAAGTCACCAAGACCGGCCGGCCGCAATGGGTCTTAATTCCACGCCAAGCGCTCATCTACTTGCGAGCCTTGCCCGTCGAAGGCGACTATTTCTTCATGGGCGTCTACGGGCGCCCGATTTCACGTGGATGGGTCGAAAAGGTCTGGGCCAAAGTGCGAGCCGATTTAGGCATGCAGGATGTGTGGCTCTTGGACTTCCGCCGCACCTTGGCGACCTACCTCTATAACGAGATCAAAGCTGATGACTTGACGGCGAAGGCCGTGCTCAATCATTATGATGGCCGTCCCGTCGCTGTCTATACACGGCTCAACTATGACCGTCTTGCCGACATCATCCAGCAGTACGCCGATTGGGTGTGGGCACTGAAGCCCTGTCCTGAAGAGGCCCCTCAATGCGCGTTGCTCTTTTGATCGCCTCGCTTGTTATCACCTTCGATCTTGCCGCCGCCAGTCCCGCGGAAGCTCAAATGAAAGCTGAAGAATTGGAAAAAACCACTGAGATGTTCAGGCTCGGATTCGCATTCGGGCTACTGCACTCACTTCTATACTTCTCAAGCTCTGACCCTGAACAGTTAGCCATAGCAAATAACGTTGAAGCTGCACTCAAGGACTGTCTTGCAAGAAAAGAACTCACTCCAAGAATCGCGCTAGCGGTAATTGAGGGGTATATCAAAAACACCCCAAATGAGAGAAAAGACCCTCTTATGCGCGTAGCAATTACGGCCCTTGTAAACTTGTGCTACAAGTAGATGTCATTCACATTACGGAGGTGCCCAATGAAAACGCTCCTCGCCATCCTCTTCCTGCTAGCTAGTACATCAAATGCCCTAGCCCAATCGTCTGCACCGCCTCCAGGCCTTGGCAGCGGCCCGATCAATAAGATCACCACCAGTGACGGCATGACCAGCTACCATGACACACACGGCAACCGCGTGAACACCTATACATCCTCTGACGGGATTACGACGTACCATAGTAGCGATGGAAGGCATGGCACGATCCACGAACAGAGCGCGACCAAGCCGCTGGAAGTGCCGGAGAGTTATTCTCTGCAACGGCCATCACGGCCCTCGCTGGAACCGTGTCATGGTATCTCAGCGCTACTGCCCTCGTGCCGTTAGAGCTTCATCATGATGCTCAGGACCAAGGTCGGCTGCATGATATTCATGGCGGCATTCCCGCCCGTGGTGCCAGTAGACCCACTCCCAAGACTTCCACCCACTGGGCCGTTTGAGCCGGTGGCCGTCGCACTGGTGTGGCTGTGGGCGAGAAGTTCTGCTACCGTCATCGCATGGGTTTCCTCGCCAAAGTGCTCGCCCATGGCTCGCCCTGTTGCGTTCATTTCGATCTTCCAGACCGGCGAGGACTTCGCGGTGAAGTCAACAGCGACGCCGTTCTGCGCATTCGCCAACGAGGAGGCGAGTTTCACGGTGGTGGAGTTATTGCGGATGACATAGTAGGTATTGCCGCTCGTCAACCCGGTGATGGTCCCGCTGGTGAGTGTGAACGTCACGGGCATGCCGGTGATCCATGTGGTGCTGTTGCTGTTGACCGTCAGCGTGTCGGATGTCGTATCTACCTGAGCATTGCTGCCGAAGGCCCGCGTGATCGGGCCGGCAGACGGATGCCACCCGGCCAAGACACGCCCGACCGCACGCGGAATTTCTATAGCCTTATTCGCGGCAAAATCGTCAGTTGCCGACGCTCCGCGTCCACCAGCCACCGGGCACCACAGGTCAGGACAGTTCGTCCACATGAGCACATACAGATCTTGAGTGTCCGCATTGGCCCTGGTGGTCGCCCCGCTCGCGGCATTGCCAATTCCTCCGTCATTCAGGATGATCCACCCTGGATCGGCCACGGTTTTGAGCGAGAACTTCACATCGCCGGTAGAGAGGAGGGCCGAGCCTGCGGCGACCCACCCCACCCCGGCCGACAACGCCGAATTGGCCGTCAGCACCGAGCCGTTGGCGCCGACCGGTACGCGGGTCCAGGTGTTGTCCGCCGACCCCGCGAGCAAATCGCCCTTCGCATCGATCAACGT
>CAYXKP010000105.1:5579-5822 GCA_964465695.1 uncultured Nitrospira sp. | reverse complement strand
TCGGCGGCGGCCCCGAGGCTCGTCAAGGCCAACGGCGCGGTAATCGCCCCGGTCCCGCCCTGGTCAATCGCCACTGGAGTGGAGATCCCGCTGTTGCTGGGCGTCGCCCAATCCACCCCGCCGCCGACTTTGGCGCGAGCAAAGGCCCCGACCGTGGGAGGATCAACAGAGGTCACAGCGGTAGACGACGGCAGGAACTTGAGCGCCCGCGTGAGCTGTTCGCTTAGCTCTTGCACCTGCATG
>CAYXKP010000105.1:0-5559 GCA_964465695.1 uncultured Nitrospira sp. | reverse complement strand
CTTCTCCACCTGCGTCGGGCTAAAGCCGTTCTGGGTATAGGTGCTGAATTGGTGCTGGGGCTGATTGCGGAGGATCGTAATGTTGGCGTTGGCAGCCGGCGCATTAAAGAACGTGACGACGCCACCGCCCGCATTCCCCACCCCCGACACCGTATAATCGACATCGACCACCTTCAGCACGTTATCCACATACACATTGAGGTCATTCTTGCCGTAGACTTTGAACGTATAGGGATAGCCTGCCGTGCTGCCGTTCGAAGTGTAGCGATCGGCGGACGGCGATTCCGGCACCGTGGCGAACGCGGGAATGTTGACTAAGAGAGTCAACAAGAGAATCAGTGCTCTGAGCATGGGGCCTCCTTAGCGTGCGCCGACCGGCGCGTTGAATTTCTGCATGACTTGTTCTCGCTTCAGCTCGATCTGACTGCGAAGTGCGGGAAAGTCCTTCCCGAGATATTGCTTCGAGAGATCCGCGTCCTTCATGATCGTGGCGGCTTGTTGCCGGTATATCGACACCCAAGACCGAATCCGATCCGCCTTCCCGCCGTCCGGTCCAGCCGAGGCGTTCTTGTAGATGTCCGATTTCAGTTCCTCTTCCAGCCGTTGGCGAAGGTTCAGATCGCCCATGATCGGCTTGCTGCCGGCCAACACCTGATAGGCGTCGTACTCCTCATTGGACAGCGGCACGCCGTCAATTTGCTTGGACGGCAGATCGGGCGACAGCCCCAACCGGACAATCTCCCGCGAGACCGCCGCCGTCTTTTCCTTCGTGGTGTAGATCGGTGAAATCATGTCCGGCCCCAGTCCACCCTCCAGCAAGATCGGCTCGCCGAAGAGGTTCCGGCGAGGCGGGATGTCTTTCGAGTACCCCGGCACCTTGGCCTTGAAGGAATCGAGGATGAATTTTAGCTCCCGGTCCATCAGCTCATAGCTATGATCCGGCGAGACTTGCCGTAACGTCGGGTCGGTCTGCCGTGCGAGCTGGCTGGACATTGCCGAGAACGGAATCAAGGTCGGCAGTTCCTTCGAAAAGAAGTGTTCGACCTTGTGAATATCCCGTGAGGTAATGGCATCCAGCGTCCCGGCCATCCCTTTAACAAACGTCTTCTCGCTGATATTCCGTGATAGCGCGACGACGACCGCCGAGGCGAGCTCCGCTGCATCGTCCTCCGACAGTTGCCCCATGAGATCCGCCATGTCGGCGGCAGCCCCCAAGACCGTCCCGATCGGCTCGAAGCGCCCATAGCGGTAATAGGTGTTCCCGACTTTCACCGAATAGGACTGCCAGCCGGTATCCCGCTTCTCGCGGAGCAAGTCGGGGTCAGCTGGTCCGCCTCCGGTGATCGACCCTTCCGCCGCTTTGCTGGCCGCATAGGCCATCATCATGGAGCCAAGGGAGATCTTTGCCAGGGCCAAGGCTCGCCGTTCCCCACCTGCGGCGATTTCATCCCGCACGGCGCGAGAGGCCAGGGCAAACGGTGTGCGTTCCCCGGCGTACTTGAAGATGTTGATGGGCGTCCGCACGAACGGTGCGATAATCCGGCCAATCGGCGTACTTAAGGCGGCTTGCCACTTCTGCCCGGTTGTCCCAAGATCCTTGGTAAAGGTTACATAGGCGGCATATTTCTGCGCGTCTTCCATGATCGAGGGGAACTGCTCAGGATGATCGAGGATATTCTTTTCAATGAATTCCATTTGAGCGCGGGCGTCGGATCCACTCAACTGTGCTTCGGTCACGCGCTTGATCGACTCGCGCCGCGCTAGGGCTCGCAACTCGGCCCGAAAGGCAATGCCCTTGAAGAAGTCATCTTCGGCCAACAGCGCACGGCCAGGAAGCCGCACCATGGAGCCGAGCAGATCCACCGCCCGACCGGGTACGCCGGTCAATTCCAGCGCATCCGCCGTGATCGCCCGCCGTGGGTCTTCCATCTTGGCCAATCCGAATTGCGCCTCTTCTTTCTTGAACGCCTGCCACGCGAGCTTCATCGCATCGCCGAACGACTCCACCACCCCGCCAATCATGGCCGTGGTTTCACTGGGCCGGACCGACCGGCTGAAGAACGCGGCCACGGCCCGCTCTGGAATGCCGAGCGCCTGTGTCGCCGCGTTGCTAATCATGTTCGTGGCATGGGTTTGCGGCCCTGAGAGCAGGCCGTTGATCCAGTATTCGATGAACATGTCAAACTTCGTCGGCTTGTCCATGGCCTTCAGCATGCCGATGACTTGCTCCGGTGTCTTCAGTTCCGCTAAGGCCGACACCACCTTTTCAATCGTCACGGCCGGGGCGCCCATCTTGTCGAGTTCGTCTTGCTGTTGAAAGAAGTCCAGCCATTGCTGAATATACGGGTCACTGATCCGTACTCGTTCCTCTGAGGCGGCAGCCGGTGCGTGTTCAATAGGCAGCTTGGAGGAGAGCAACCGTTGCGAGCGGCCTGTCTCCGCGTAGACTCCCGACAGTTTCAACAGCCCTTGCCGCACTTGGGGAATCTGTTCAAGCAAGGCCATGAGGGCTTGGGTATCGCGGGGATTCTCGGCGGCTCGCTTCGCCAGCATCCGCACCGGTTCCGCCAGATCCTTAAACATCTTTTTGATCTTCACCACGTCAGAATCTTTGGCAATGGACCCCGGCTTGAGGTCAAGGAAGTGCTCCACCGTCATGGCGTCTGGGCTGATCGAGTCGGCCAAGACTTGCTGATCGGTGCGCACCCCGCGCCGTTGCTCAGAAAACTCCTTGTTGAATGTCTTAAGGCCTTGCTCAAAGCTGGCCGTTTTCTCCTTGATCTTGTTCAGGTCCTCTGGCGAGAGTCCGCCGAGCGTGGCGGTGAACTTTTCTTGCTTCGTGGCTCGTCCTGCTCTGAAGGCTTGGCCTGCCTGCGTTTGGCTACCAGCATCTTCGAATCGTCCCTTAATGACATGCTGTTCCAGAAAATCGTAGGCACCGGACGCCACCCCTTGGCGTTGATACTGCGGCGAGACTTCAACTCCTGAGACCTTCCACGTCTCCCCATCTGCCCGAGGTCCGTAACTGATTGATCCAATCCGCTCACCGTCCTTAGTGTGAATGCCGTACTTGCCTTGGAATTCCCGTTTGAGCACCACGTCAAGACCGCTCTCAGTAGTAAACGAAGCTTCGAGCGGTTCCTGAATCCCGCGCAACCCTGGCGCAACTTTCTTGGCAATCTTCACGCCCTTAATTGCCATGCCTACGGCTGGCAATGCCGCCAACCCTGTCTCTAGCCCTGCCCCTTCATCGCTCGCATCCGGTCCCGGCAAGCCAGCAATGAACTCGGTCAGCCCGGTCGCCATCGTGTCGGCTTGCGTCTCATCCAATCCAAGCGCGCGCGCCGCCGTCACAATGCCGGGATGAATCGCCGCCGCCAGTTCCTTGCCCTTCTGGCCAAGCGCTTTGCCGAGCTTCGAGAGTGGTGGCTCGCTGGTAAATTCGCCTTCGACCGGCTGGAAGGTGGGCGCGAGCGTTTCCCCTTCACCAGCCTGCGGTGTGCGGGCGGTCGGGGCCTCCGGCTGGCCAAGCGTCAACGAAGTCGCCGGATCGTCCAGTGTGCCGGACCCGCCCGAGTCCTGGTTGATATAGGTCCGCTGCCACGTATCGGTGGCTTTGCGGAGGGCGCGGTAGTGCTCGTCGATCAATTCAGGCATCACTTCCTCATCTTCTGTTTCTGGCTGTCGGCTTTCGGAGCGTCTGGCTTCTTCGGCTCAGTGCTGAGCGCCTGGTCAACCTTCTCCATGATCGCGTCAAACCAACTCGGCTCAGTTGGCGGCGGCAAGGCGTCCAGCGTGTCCTTCACAATCTTGTTGCCCTTTTGGACTTCCTTCTGTTTCTTCCATTCCTCATGGGCCGCTTGGCTGATACCCTTCCGCTGCACCAGCGCATCCATCTTGGCGTCGTCCAACTTGGATTGGTCCGTCTCCCCGAGCTTGATCCGTTGTTCGATCACCGGCTTAAAGATCCGCTGCGCCCGCTCCATGACATCCATCGGATTCGCGTTCGGATCGCGTTCGAGTTCCCGGTAGAAAAACAGCAAGGCGTCGGTCTGCGTCTGATTCGCCAGCGCGTCAAAGGCCATCGGCCCCGTGACGGTCAGCGACTTCATCAGCACTTCATGCGCGTGCGAGACCGCCGAGCTTTTCCCGGTCTTGTCCTCCTGGTTGATGTGCTCGTTGACCCCTTGCCACAGACTATTCAAGTGTTCGAAGTCCCGTTGCGGGATGTGGTCTTTCATACGCTCGTCAAAGATCAGTTGCCGGAACGCTTCCACCTTGGCCTTGGTCGTCTTCGGGTCGTACTTCATCGCTAAGAGCCGCGTTTCAATCTGCGCCGTGCGGCCATCCACGAAGTGTTCGGCCTTCTGGGTCTCTTTGATTTTCTCGTTCAGGTTCACCAGAGACGCGGCCTTGTCCGGGTCAATTCCGCGCTGTTCCACCCAGGTGGCGAGCGTGCTCCGGTCCAGCTCCCCACGAATCGCCATCGCCGTCATGGTCGCGTGGTTCTTTTCCTGAGACTCCTTGATCGCGGCCTGCTCTTCTTTGTCCTTCGCATTCAAGCGAGCCTGCGCGAGATTGCCGTACTCCATCACCTTCGATTGGTCCATCATGCGCGGCGGTTCGCCACCCGACAGAATGTCCGCCTGGATACGGAGCATGCGCTGCGGCGAAACGGACGCCATCTGCCGATAGAAGCGATCGAACGCCGCCGTCTCTTGCTTATCGATCACCTCGCGGGGAATCACGCCGGTTTCCCGTGCGCGGGCAAAGGTGCTTTGCATGAGGTCCAGGTGCTTCGGTTCGTTCCACGGTTCACGGGCGGCAAAGTCGGCGGCTTGGTTGCTCAGCGCGGCCAGATCCATGGCCTGCCGGTTCGCCTCGTTTTTGAGCACATCCGCTCGCATGTTCAGCTCGGCTGTCGTCGCGTGCTGGATGCTGTGTTTCTCCATCGCGTAACACACAGCCTTGGAGGCGGGCGGAATCTCCACCGACCGCGCCGTGCCATCGTCGCCCATCACCTCGCGGGTCTGGGTCTCGCTCAGGCCGTCCAGATGCGCCCGTGCCCACTTCTTCAGCGCATTCGCCCGCAAGCGGACCGTGTCCTGGACGGTGTCGCCGAGCAAGGTGTCGTCCTTCAAGACCGCCTGATACTGTTCAGCCATCTTCTGTTCAAAGTGCGAAGCCCGATCGACCAAATCCAGATCGTCTTTTTGCTGTTGCAGCTTGTCGCTCACGACTTCTAACTGTCGGCCAAACTCCGTCAGCCCTTGGTCAAGCTGCCCGCCGAAGGAGCGCGGCGAGACCGGGCTACTGTTCGGGACGGCCTCGCGTCCGCGTGCGGTGAAGGTGTCGATCCGTGGCATTATTTCCCCGCCAATCTGGTGAGAATCCCGGCCCCTTGCGTGATGCCGTTAATGATGTCGAAGGGAATCTGCCGCCGCGTCATGCGGCTTTCAAACTTCTTCGCATCCGAGCCGATCTTGCCCGCTCGCCGGATGGACTGCGCTTCAATTTCGGTCTGCTTGGCAAAGTCCAGTTCGGCAAACAAGGGAGAGC
>CAYXKP010000104.1:0-15826 GCA_964465695.1 uncultured Nitrospira sp. | reverse complement strand
GACACGTTCAACGTGTTTTTTACTGAGATCGTGAGATTCCCGTGGGAGATGGCGCACGTAGAGATCCGGACATGCTCTCCCAACACCACTGTTCCAGTCCGTTCATTCACGACAACTTTGGCTACCGAGTCGACGGTCACATCGAGCCCCTCGATCGAGGCGATATATTCGACGACGCGACCCTGGAAGGCTTGAGGAATCGTGGCCTTGACGGCGCCGGCATTTACTGCTAGTGCGCTGCCTTTGCCGAAGGCACCTTCGATGGCTTCGGCGGTCCTGATGGCGGTCGTGAAATCCGGTTGCCTCAGGAGCACAGACACTGTTTCCCACGAATCGATATTGACCGGCAGTTCCTTTTCGATGATGGCCCCTCCGGGAACCAGACCGGCCGCCTGATGATTCTTGGCCACCGTCGCTCCTCCCGCTCCACCCGACCCGCCGAGAAAACCACCGATTGAGACCGGTCCTTGCGCGACTGCAAATACTTGCTGATTGGCTGCTTTCAATGGCGTGAGTAGGAGCGTGCCGCCTTGCAGACTTTTGGCATTCGCCATCGACGACACGACGGCATCCAGCGTCATGCCTGGTTTGGAGAAGGGTGGAAGCTTGGCTGTGACCATCACCGAAGCAATATTTCTAGTGAGTAACTGAATGGGATCGATCACCAGATTGACGCCCATCTTGTTCAACATGGACATCATCGCCTGAATCGTGAATTGTCCGCCGATCACTCGGTCACCGGTGCTGTCGAGCCCCACCACCAAGCCGTAACCGATCAGCTGGTTTTCACGCACTCCTTCGATCACCCCAATATCCTTGATCCTCACCGCATCGGCTCCGGAAGGAACCAGGAGACAACCGGTCAATATCACTGCGCTGAACATCGGAGCCAGTCGTGTGAACATGCGTCGGAACCTATCCTCGCTACGAACGTTTGGAAACAGACACCTGTGATCTACGACCAAGCAGGAGCCGCATGAGCCACCCCTGCTCAGAGCCCCTCTCTTTCACCGAGCCACGATCAACATCATCACGCGCATGGAATCGCGTCCGGCTCCCGAAGGAAGGAGGATCACAATCGGCCCGTCGTACGACTCCACTCTGCACCATCATCTGCACAATGCGTGGGTTCAAAGGGCGTCGCTTGGAAATGCTTCTCTCAATCGGCCTGATTGGCTTGCGTCTCAACGGAGCCGCCATAACAACTCCTCTTCAGAACGGATAGACCCAATCGAGAATGCGAATGAACCACCCGGGTCGCTGCACATCGTCGAGAACACCGAGGCCTGAATATTCGATCCTGGCGTCCGCGATGGCGGACGACAGAACCGTGTTCTTGGTATCGACGTCGACGCGTCGCACGATGCCGCCGAGACTCATCAGCTGTTTTTCGCTGTTCACCGTCACTTCGCGACGACCTTCGATACGAAGATCGCCATTCGGAAGCACTTCCGTCACGATCGCGGAGATGGTCCCGGTCAGCGTCCCTTCACGGCTCGTCGCGCCTTTTCCACCGAACTTATTATTGGCACTGGCGTCAATACCCATCCCCCGCCTCGTTTCATCGCTGAATCGTATGCCGGGTATTCCGATATAACCCATGGCGCTCCCGATGAGGCTGTTTTGAATCGTGGACTCGCGCTGAGCTTCCGTGTCCGCCGATTTCGATCCTTTGTGCTTTTCGACAATCTTCACGGTGAGGATATCGCCGATGCGCATCGCGCGGAGGTCTTCATAGAGATAGGCCCGTCCGTTTTCTTCCTGCCACAGAGATCCTACGGTCTTCGGTGGAGGCAATGGGGACACGGCGACTTTGCTTGAGATATTCGGCGGACTCGAACATGCCTGAAGGAACAGCACGGCCGTGACATGGAAACCGACCGACAGTTGTAGGAGAATCCGAACTCCGTGCCTTAAGTTGAATGGCCATTTCTTGCAGGCCTTTGCCCGAGTCAAGATCTCATGTTTATTGACGCTGAAGACAGCAATCGGCATCTTGTTAGAACTCCACCTCAACGAGACTCGGCGCAACCACTTTGGCTCTTAGTTCCCTACCGGAATCCAGATTGGCCACCATGACGGTCTGTCCGACCTGTCCGCTCGATTTGGTCACGCCATAGGCCCGAATCGACAGCCCTCCGCGCCGCGCCTCGATAAGGACTCGATCACCTTTCTTGACCACCAACGGAAGTTTCACGAATGCGGCACGGAGCGGAGTATCCGGCGGAAGAGGCCTGGAAGCGCTCTTTCCTATGACTTCGTTTTGATCGGTAATGAAAGGGTGATTAATCTGATGAGCTCGCATCCCTACGGTTTTGAGATCGCCGATATCAATCACTTCGTCGGTCTTGAGGAAGCGGGTCGCAACGACCGCATCGATCATCGCCGCAATATCGGCCACCACCTGGATGGTCTTCCGAAGTTTCCCATTGGCCACCGCCTCCACGTGAAACATGCGCCGTCCTAAGCCTTCATCCGTAGGGCCTGGAACAATATGTAGTTCCACCGTCCCGCCTGGGACCATCACCGGATCAGCGGGTTCCAGGACCGTCACGTGCACTGCTTTAACTTTGCGCCCCCACTCGTGCTCCAGATGTCTCTGAATGGCCTTCCGAATGAGATCGGGGTTGACTTCGGTGGCCGCCGCTCGGTCCACCACGACGTCGTCCCGATGAATCGGACCTCGGGACACCGGCAAGATCGACCGAGACTCGCCGCTGGGCCCCGCCATTGCCGCCGTAATGTCCAAGACTTCGGAGGTAAGGAGCATGATCAGGATCGGCAAGAGCCTAGACATGAGGGGCTCCTTATCGTCTGAGATTGTTCGCAATGGCCATCATTTCGTCGGAAGCCTGAATCGTCTTGGAGTTAATCTCGTAACTTCGCTGGGCAATGATCATGTTGACCATTTCTTCGGCGAGGTTGACATTCGAGCTTTCCAAGAACCCCTGCTGGATCGTGCCGAATCCGGTGGTGAAACCGCCTGTCCCCTGCGTCGGAGGCCCTGATGCAAAGCTGTCGATAAAGAGATTGTTTCCCATGGCGACCAAGCCGGAAGGATTGTCGAACCGTGTGAGTTGGATTTGCCCTACCTGCGACGCTTGAGTGACACCTGGAAGCAACACGGAAACGGTGCCGTCCTGACCGATATCCACCTTCAGCGCGCCGGACGGGATCGTAATCACAGGATTCAGGAGATCGCCGTCGCCGGTTACGAGATTGCCCACATTATCGCGCTTGAACGACCCGTTTCTCGTATACATGATCGTTCCGTCGGGGCGAGACACTTGGAAGAATCCGTTGCCATCGATCGCCAGATCCAACTCGTTGTTGGTTTGCCGCATATTCCCTTGAAGCCACTCTTTGGCCACAGTCGTCGGCCGAACCCCGGCGCCCACCTGGATGCCGACTGGAAAGACCCCGACGTTGGATGCGTTCGTGCCTGGAAGCCGTTGAATCTGATACAGCAGGTCCGCAAACTCTGCGCGGCTGCGTTTAAAGGAGTTGGTGTTGACGTTTGCAAGGTTGTGGGCGACGGTATCGACGTTGATTTGCTGAGCCGTCATTCCGGTCGCCGCTGTCCACATGGCTCTGATCATCTGAAACCCTCCTCATATCTCGCCGTTCGTGAAGCGTATCCTATCTCGGCTTTGAGCACTTCACGCTTCACGAGATAACGCTTCACGCGTTACACCACCCGCCCTACGTCTTGAATCGCCACTTCTGCCATCCGATCAAGCGCCTGAATCAGCTTTTGTGTGGATTCATAGTTGCGCATCCCTTGAATCATCTTCACCATCTCGCCGATCGAATTGACGTTGGATTCTTCGATGTGTCCAACCTGGATCTGGGGGTTTTGGGCCACCGTGCCTTTGTCCGAGAAAAAAAGCCCTTCCGACGACTTCTGCGGCATGCCGTCTTCCGCAAACTCCATGACTTTGATTCTCGCCACAGGTTTATCATCGACTTTGATGTCGCCCTGTGTCGTTATTTCCAGTTTTCCCGGAGGAACCTTGATCTCACCCTTCGTCCCCATCACGGGATAGCCGAGTCCGTTCACCAAACGACGTTGATTATCGAGCGAGAACATGCCATTGCGGGTGTATCGAAGCCCCTGAGCTGTCTGAACTTCAAAAAACCCTCGCCCTTGAACGGCCATATCGAGTGGATTGCCGGTCAGCCGGATGCGACCCGGCTCAAAGGTGGTTTTGATTTGGTGCGGCGCGACAAAAGCACGTTCGGCAGGTCCTAAGGGTCTGGCCATGATCTGTTGGGCCAATCCGCTAGTCGGACCTGCGACTGGAGCTACCGCCTGGTACCGTGGAAATATGGCTTTGAAGGCCTGCTGATCCTGCTTGAACCCGGCGGTGTTCACATTGGCCATATTATTGGCAAACACCTGCATCCGTCGTTCATGAGCCAGTGCTCCGGACAAGATGGGATAGATGCCTCGATTCATGCTGCCGGTTCCTTTCGCCTTCAGGAGACAGCAACCCTCATGCCAGGTTATTTCTGAACAGAGGTAGCTCCTGCACGATTCGAACTCAGCCAAATGTGGGCAGGAAGTGATGGTCGGGATGAGGCGACATATCGAAGCTTGAGGAACCCGCCTGCCGCGAGGGTGGATTCTACCCACTGAGATGAAAATTATTCCTAGCGATGGCTGATGAGGGGAACGTCGTCTCGGCCGGAAACCGGCGAGAGAAGATTTGCGTCGTACCGGGTCGACCATGACGGTGGAGCAGTCGGGATCAGCACGTTTCCCTCCTCACCTGGCCGTCCCTTCTCCAAGACTTCCGCGGCAGCGCCAAGGAGCGACTCGGCTGTGATCCCATGTCGGGGTCCCAGGACTCCCCCGATCCGGCAGGAGGCCAACAGCTCTTGTCCTTCGATCAACAGTGGGAGCGCTATGGCATGCTGAATTTTCTCAGCGATCAGTCGAGCCTCGTCCGGTGACTCAAGATTGTCGGCGATCACGGCGAAGGTGGAGTCGTCCAAGCGCGCCACCACGTCGTGAGGTCGCACTGCGCTCCTGATGCGGGCGGCTTGAATCCGCACGATTAGATTCATATTGGGCGCGACTGACGTCGTCGACAGCGGACGGAACTGCTCCAAGACGCACATCAAAACGGCGACGTTCCGCATGGTGGCCTCGGCCCTACTCAATGCTTGTCGGAGCAAGACCAGATAGAGTCGCCGCGTAGGCAGACCGGTGACTCCGTCATAGGCCGAGACGGAGTGTTCCTGCTCTCGCCGTGCAAGGAGAGAACGGAACGGCCAGGACAAGATGCCCGCCACACCGAATCCGACAGCGATGAAGAGACCCATCCATCCGCTGACCAGCCGTATGGACAGGACTTCGACCATACTCGCAGAGCCGACCGGTGTCGCGCCCATCCCTGCCATGCTGAGACCGAAAACCGCCGCTGAGGCGCACCACCATGCAAGAACGCGATGTCGCGACCGCCGGAGCCTAGGGGACGGTATCATTCCCATTCGATACACCAAGAGCTGGTCGAGATTCGTTCAGAGAGGTATCGGTTTTCCGGGGCCGAACTGAAGCCGGACAGTCGCAAAACGGCGCGGCATCGCAACGACTACCAACGAGCAGCCAAGTCGGTGACGATCGAGGCAGTCAGCTCGGCATTTGCAAGTGTGCCTTGAGTCGAATGATGGCCTTGGTATGGATTTGGCAGACCCGTGACTCGGTGACTTTCAGCAGCTCTCCGATCTCCTTCATCGTGAGTTCCTCGTAGTAATACAATGTCAGGACGAGACGCTCTTTTTCCGGCAACATCCGAATGGCCTCGGCGATCAGTTCACGTTCACGCTCATTGACCAAAGAGGACAGCGGATCGGGCGTGTGCGTATCGGCCAACATCTTGACCACTTTGTGGCCGTCCGGCTCATGAAGATTGAGATCGTCTACACTGATCATCACAGCCCCTCTGGCGCGCGTAATGAAATCATCCAGCTCTTCCATCGACATCTTGAGTTCCGCCGCCACCTCTTCATCGTGGGGCGGTCGGCCCAGTCGGCTCATGAGCGTCGTGTGAGTCTTTTGGAGCAGACCGATTCGTTCATGAACCGATCGGGGTATCCAATCCATCGAACGGATTTCGTCGAGCATGGCCCCTCGGATCCTGAACTCCGCATACGTCTTGAACTTCGCTTCTCGGGTGGGATCGTACTTATCCATGGCATCCATGAGTCCGATGGTGCCGACTGAAATCAGATCCTCTGCATCCAAGTACGCCGGGAGGCGGAAGGCCAAGCGATGGGCCATCGCGCGAATGACGTGGGCAAACTCCTTGATAAGTTGTTCGCGTCTGACTCCCTGGGCCAAAAGCGATTTCCGTTCATGCGGTATGGCTGTCTTGCTCATGATCTTTCCATGTACGATCGTGTGTCAGTTGCCGGTCGGCGTCGCCGCTCGCTGCCAGAGGAGCTGTACGGAGCTCTTGGGAAGGCCGGGCCTCGGCCACTGGATCACGTGATGTGCCAAGCGCTTGAATGCTTGGGCCGCCGGTGCATCGGGGAACAACTCCGAGAGCACCTTCTGCTGCATGACGGCCAAATGCACATAGTCGTCATAGGGAATAGCGCCGACCAATTCCACGGCCACATGAAGAAAATGATCCACCGCCACATCCAATTTACCGTACACCTCGGCTGCTTCACGGGGACTCTTGGCCTGATTCACCAGCACTTTGAAACGGCGTTCCCGGTACTGGCGAGCCAACACCTTGATCAGTGCATAGGCATCCGTGAGCGAGGTCGGCTCGGGGGAGACCACGATCATCGTCTCGTCGGCCGCAGAGGCAAAGAAGGTGACGTTCGGCGAGATGCCTGCCCCGGTATCGATCAGAAGCACATCCATTTCAGAGGTGAGCTGCGCCAACTGCTCCTGAATCATCAACTGTTGCGCGACCGTCAGTGCCGTAAGCCGCGGCACACCCGAGCTGGCCGGGAGCACGTGAATGCCCGCCGGGCCTTTGAGCACGATCTCGTCGAGCGTATGTGTGCCCACCAATACGTCTTCGATCGTATGCCGCGGAATCAGCCCCAGTAAGACGTCGAGGTTCCCCAGACCGAGATCGGCATCCAAAATCAGCACGCGCTTTCCCATCCTCGTGAGGGCGACGGCAAGATTCGCGACGACATTGGACTTCCCTACTCCTCCCTTGCCGCTCGAGACCGCTATGACATGGGTGGGCAGCCCACCTCCTCGACTCGAATGTTCTGACATAAGGACGGACCTGCTTGTTCTCAACGACATATCACAACCTCCAACCAGATGATCCATGGTGAGTCCCTGCTCCCGTTAATGCAGGAGTTGCTTCTGACGATTGAACCGACCGCCGGCCAAGCGGCTGAACATGCGCAGAGCGTTCTGCAGTGAGAAGCGCCGCCAAACGTTCTGATGAGGCCACCTCAATATCTCCGGGAACTCGCCGTCCGATGCTCCAATAGGAAAGCGGTAGACCGGTCTGATGCGCCGCTTCAAAGATCGCGCCAAACGATTCCGTCTCGTCGAGCTTGGTAAACAAGAGACGCAACTGCGGCAGATCACTGAGACGCCTCGTGATCCGACACAGCTCCTGCTCCCTCGTGGAAGCGGGAAAAACCAAATGTGTCGTCACCGCTTCCTTCGGCAGCAGTCGCCGCAGTTCCGCGGCCAACGCCAGGTCCCCCGGTCCGATCCCTGGCATATCGATAAGCACGAGGTCCACCTGTGTATGGCGACGAAGCCCTTCATGGACCTGTCGAGCCGACACGGCACAAGCGAACGGCACACCCACGACCTTGGCGTATCGACGCAGTTGCTCGACGGCGGTGTCCCGATACGTATCAAAAGTAACGACGGCGACTGATCTCCGCTGCTCAAGACGGTAATGTGAAGCCAGCTTGGCGACCGCCGCAGTCTTTCCGGCTCCGCTGGGCCCGATCAGGAGACCGATAGAGGGATAGCCGTCCCCTTTCTGGAGCGGCTCGCTGGTTCGCACGCGCTTGGCGATTTCTCGGCGTAGCATGTGCCGGATCACCTCCTCGTCGCATGCACCGGCGCCTTGTTCGGTGTTGCACGCTTCGTTCAAAAGCGAGTCGGCGGTGGAAGGGTTCACTCCCTGCTCGATGAGGGAGCGGCGCAGCGATTGCGGCAAAACCGACGGCTGACATCCGATCAAACGATTCTCCTGTGACAAGTCCTCCAATATGCGACCTAATTCACTCACTGCACTGTGCAGACGCCGAAGGCGATGGGGCTTCGCCTCCACTGCAGACGGCGTCGGCGAGGCAGCCCGCTTCCCCATGATCGAAGCGCTCGTCCCACCATTCGGCTTCAGCATCCTCTGTAGTGTCTCTTGAAAGGTCTGCACGGACCGCGCGGAATCCGATTCCGCATCGGACGGTCTCACGGGCGGAGTAGAGGGTTGCACTGTTCTTCCATCCCCGGGGATCCGTGATCCGTCTTGGTCGGAGGCAGCCATCACTTCCAGAACCGGTCGATTGAAGGCCCGCAGTGGGCGCCCGCCCTCGCGCATTTCTTTCGCCGACAAGATGATCGCATCCGGCCCCAGCTCTTCCTTGATGGCCCGCATGGCATCCTGCATGGTGAGCGCGTGGAATGTCTTGACCTTCATGGTTTTACTTTATGACGGCTGGGCCAATTCCAAGTCGACCCGCACCGTATCCAACGATTGCAGACGGACGAAGGAATCCACTTCGTTGAGCCCCATGACCGGAACGGCATGCAACATACGATCGCTGTGTCGGCGGAGATGACGACGAACGACCTGTGAGCAGAGGACGATCGGCTGCTGTCCACGAGCGGCAACCCGTTCGGCGGCCTGTTTGAGACCGGTCAACAGCTTGTGAGAAAGCGTGGGATCAAGGTTCAACACGGCCCCCGGTGGCAATGCAGCCGCTTGCTCCGCCAACGACCGGTCCAGTCGTGGGTCCAAGGTGATAACTTGTAAACTGCCGTCCGGCGCTTGATACTGTTTGGTGATGGTCCGAGCCAGCGCCTGCCTGGCGTACTCCGTGAGGACTTCCGAATCTTTGGTATGTGTGGCCTGATCAGAAAGGGCTTCGAGGATGGACCGCAGATCTCGAATCGGAATGCCCTCCTTGAGCAAATTCCCGAGGACCCTCACGACCGTTCCGAGCGGCAAGAGCGTGGGGATGAGCTCTTCCACCAGCTTCGGATGCGATTTTCCGACTTCGTCCAACAGTGTCTGAACTTCCTGCCGTCCCAGCAATTCATGGCCATGACGCTTGATCAATTCAGAAAGATGGGTGGCGATCGCCGAACTCGCATCAACCACCGTATACCCGGCCATTTGGGCCTGTTCTCTTGCCTCTTCAGGGATCCACAGTGCCGGCAAGCCGAACGCCGGTTCTTTGGTCGGGATTCCCTGCACCAGACCCCGTTGGCCGGTCCCCGGATCGATCGCCAACAGATGGCCGGGCAAGGCATCAGCTTTGGCTACTTCCACTCCCTTCAATATGATGGCATATTCGTTCGGGCGCAGTTGAAGATTGTCGCGTATATGAATGGGCGGCACGACAAAGCCCATCGATTCCGCAAATTGTCGCCGGAGCGCTTTAATCCGATCGAGCAGTGCAGTGCCTTGTGTGCCTTCGACCAGTCCTATCAACCCGTACCCCACCTGCACTTCCATGAGATCCAGCGGGATCACTCGGGTCAGACCTTCCTCAGTTTTTGGAGTGACAGGAGCGGGTATCGGGGCGGCTTGAACTTGTTCCTGCTGATGAAGGTGGTAGGCGATCCACGCGATGGCGCTGCCTAACACGAGGAACGCCACATGGGGAAGGCCCGGCACCAATCCGAGTGCGAGAAGAATACCGGCGGCAATGCCCACGGGTTTGGAAGACATCAGCAGCTGCCGAGTCATCTCTCCGCCCAAATCCGTCTCCGAGGCCGCGCGAGTCACCACGATGCCCGCGGCAGTCGACACGATCAGGGCGGGGATCTGGGCCACCAATCCTTCGCCGACGGTCAGCACGGTATAGGTCTGAGCGGCGAGTGCAGGGCTCATGCCCTGCTGCAGCACACCGATCGCCAACCCGCCGATGATGTTGACGAGGATGATAATGACGGCTGCAATGGCATCCCCGCGAACGAACTTGCTGGCGCCGTCCATCGCGCCATAAAAGTCCGCCTCTTCCGCAATTTCCCGTCGCCGGCGGCGTGCGTCGGCCTCATTGATGAGCCCGGCATTCAGATCCGCATCGATGCTCATCTGTTTTCCTGGCATGGCATCCAGTGTGAACCGAGCGGCCACCTCGGCCACACGTCCCGCACCTTTCGTCACCACGACGAAGTTGATGATGACCAAAATGCAGAACACCACCAAGCCGACCGTATAATTGCCTCCAACGATAAAATTCCCGAAGGCCCGGATGACTTCACCGGCCGCTCCCGCCCCTTCGTTACCGTGCAATAAAATAAGCCGCGTCGACGCAATGTTGAGGGATAGCCTGAACAACGTAATCATCAGCAGGATCGACGGAAACACCGAGAACTCGATCGGGCGCCGCACTTGAAGTCCGACGAGCAAGATGACGACCGATAAGGTGATATCGAAGCTCAACAACAAATCCAGCACAAACCGCGGCAACGGCAACAGCATCACCATGAGAATGGCCACCACCCCGAGGGAGATGACGACGTCCGGATGCTTGATCAACTGGTTTCGTTCCACCGGTTCTATTGCCGTTGCCATAATTCCCTATCAGGCTGCAGACTAACTTCCGGATGCTCAAACAGGCTGTTCAGCAAGGCCGCAGCGAGGTCCGCGACGCGAAGAATAATGAGCGTCACGCCTGCGGACGGGCGCGAGTCGGTGAGTGCCCTGTGTCTTAAGGGCGAGGCGTATACTTTTCCACCCACCCAGCCCCGAACTGCTCGGGCAGCTCTTACCCGGTGGTACGTTGAGCCTCTGAAGTTCACGCCACGCTGAATAAAGCGCGGCACGTTTGTGAACGCCGCCGAGATGGTGAGGCGGCTGTGTCCGGCGAGTACGCCGCTGGCGGGCTTTTTCAGCATCCTGTTCATGGAGTCACGCCTCTGGCGCGATAGACAAACGCCAAGATTTCCGCAACCGCCCGGTACAGCTCGTTGGGAATCTCCTTGCCGATATCGGCGAGTCTGAAAAGCGTTCTGGCCACGAATTTATGCTCGACGACCGGCACTCCGTGATGCCGAGCCAGCTCGCGTATACGTTCGGCGATCAATCCGGCTCCTTTGGCGACCACAACCGGAGCTCCCATGGTGGTGGTGTCGTATTTCAGAGCCACCGCCAAGTGTGTCGGATTGGTGATCACTACGTCCGCCGTCTTCACGGCGGCCATCATGCGCTTCTTGGTCATCTCTCGCTGGATGGTCCGCACGCGACTCTTGATCAACGGATCGCCTTCCGTGGCCTTGTGTTCCTCCTTCACTTCCTCCTTCGACATCCGCAGGCTTCGTTCCCACTCATACCGTTGGTAGAAATAGTCGAGCGCGGCCAGCACCGTGATCGCCCCCGCGACGGCCAATGCGACTTTCAACGAGAGCTGCCCGGTTACTTGCAGGACGGTGCCCATATCGAATCCGATCAACGCCGGGATTTGGAGCAGGTCATACCGTGCCACCCAGAGTCCGACACCCGTCACGATCGCGATCTTGAACAGTCCTTTCACGAGTTCCATGACGGACCGCAGCGAGAACAATCGGGACAACCCTTTGATCGGGTTGATGCGCTCGACATCCGGTTGAACGGCATTGGCGCGCCACAATAAACCGGTCTGCAGCAGCGACGCTCCGCTCCCCAGCACCAGAATGCCCACCACGACCGGAAGGCTCAGCGTCACCACCGTGATCCCGGCCTGAATGACGATTGTGTACACCTGGGCGATCGTCATCTTTTCGTAGAAGTCCAGGGGAAACGAGAGGGTGAGCCCTCGGCGGGTCATCTCGGTCATCTTCAGAAGACCGACCGGCAGCATGGCCGCCAGCAGCCCGATACCGCTCAAGAGGATGACCGCCGTAGACACATCGCGACTGACGGCGATCTGCCCTTTCTTGCGCGCCTCCTCTTTGCGTTTCGGGGTCGCGGGTTCTGTCTTATTACTCCGGTCCTCAGCCATGTCCCAGCGCCTTCATGAGCCCATGAATCGTCAGTTGCAGTCGTTCGATTTCTTCAACCAGGAGTTCCACGATAAACGGTGTAGACATGGCCAGCACGGCCAGGCCTCCTGCGATCGTGACGGGAAAGCTCAGGACAAACACATTGATCTGAATGACCGCGCGTCCAAGAAGCGCGAGAAGAATGTTGATGAGTAGAATGACGACGAGCACGGGTGCCGCCAATTTCAACCCCACGATGAACATATGCTGAGAGAGCCGGAGGATGTCGTCCCCCATTCCTGCGGGAAGCGACGCGCCGAACGCCGGAATGGACTCGTAGCTGGAAAGAATCGTCGCCACCAGAAGCAGATGTCCGTTCAGGGACAGGAAAACAAGTGAGGCCAATAACGTGAAATATTGGCCGATGATCGACGTCTGAAGGGCCGTAGCCGGGTCGAAGAGTTGGACCACGCCGAACCCCATCTGAACACCGATCATCTCTCCCGCGATTTCAAGAGCGCTGAACAGCATCCGCACGGCGAGTCCGATCGCTAAACCGATCGCCAGTTCGCTGACAAGCCCGGCGGTCAAAGCGACCGGATCATAGGGTACGACCGGAAGTCGGACCAGCGGAGCCAACAGGACTCCCAACGACAGGATGAGGGCTGCTTTGACTTTCAATGGAACGGCTCGGCCGCTTAGGACCGGCAAGGCGGCCACAAGCCCCCCGATACGGGAAATAAGCACCAAAAACGCTTGGAATTCCGGCAGGAGAGCGTGGATGGTCTGCGTCAACGCCATTGTCTGGTACTAGTGCAGGTAGTTGGGAATATTCATGAACAGATTCGCCATGAACGTCGTCATGACGTTCAACATCCAGGGAAGAAACACCAACAGCGCTCCAAAGAGGGCCAACACTTTCGGAACGAACGTGAGGGTGGCTTCGTTCAATTGCGTCATCGCCTGGAGCGCGCTGACCGCCAGGCCGATGAATAAACTGAGTCCGAGAATCGGCGACGACACCAATAGCGTCGTTTCCAATGCTTGCCTCCCCAGTTCGGTCACCATCTCCGGTGTCACGTGTTATTCCTCGTTGCTCGTTTCTCGTATTTCGTGAAGCGTTACTGGTTGAGTCTTACGAGATACGCTTCACGAGATACGAACTACGCGTGACTTTTCACTGAAAACTGCGCACCATCGAGCCCACGACGAGGTACCACCCGTCGGCCAATACGAACAGGATCAGCTTGAACGGCAGCGAGATCACGACAGGGGGAAGGAGCATCATACCCATCGACATAAGAATGCTCGCCACGACCATGTCGATGATGAGAAAGGGAATGTAGATCAAAAATCCGATTTGGAACGCGATCCGCAGCTCGCTCAGAATAAAGGCCGGGATAATAGCCTGGGTCGGGACTTCATCAACCCGATCCGGTTTCGGCATTCGACTCAACTGGATAAACAGTTCCAGATCTTTCTCCCTCACTTGACGCAGCATGAAACGACGCACCGGCTCGATGCCCTTCTTCCACGCGTCTTCATACGAGATTTGCTCGGCCATCAACGGTTGCAAGGAGTTGTTGTAGACGGCCTGACCCACCGGAGCCATGATGAACATCGTCAAGAACAGCGCCAACGACAGCAGCACTTGGTTCGGAGGAACCGTCGGCGTTCCCAGCGCTTGCCGAAGGAACGACAACACGATGACAATCCTGGTAAAGGACGTCACCATGATGAAGAGGGCCGGCGCCAAGGACAGCACCGTGAGGAGAATGAGAATCTGGATGACCACGGCGGTGTGTTGCGGCCCGCCTGCTCCAAAATCGATACTTACGGACGGGCCGGCCGCCGTCGCGTCTGAGAACGCTATCATGGGCAGCGTCATTGCCCCGACGACGATCACCCACAATATGCGTGATGGGCACTCGTGCCTATTGGCCATGAATTCCCTTGTTGGCATGAAACACGCCGACCGGTAGACGTCGAAGCCAGGAGGCCAAGGTGTTCTGCGGGGTCGGCGCCGTCTCGGCCGGCGGGTTCTCGCCGGCAGGCGCGAGCAATGCCCGCAATTCTGCGGAATCGCTGACACGTCCCAAGGGAACCAGATCGGTCGCGGTCGTGCCCACAATCAGGTATTCTCCCGCGACTGATACGAGGGCGATCGTCTTGCGCGGGGCAATGTAGCCGCTGGCCAAGACCCGGACGAGAGGACGGCCGCCCCCGATCGCCAAGCGCGGGCCCATCAATCGCCGGACCGTCACCGCGGCAATTCCCATCAATACCAGCACGACGGCAAGGGCCGAGACGGTACGGAACAGGCTTTCCCACAGATCAATCACGGTTTTTCCTCGGATGATTCAGCGAAGTTGCTGCACGCGTTCCGCCGCGCTGACGACATCGGTCAGGCGAATGCCGAACTTTTCATTGACGACCACCACCTCGCCGCGCGCAACGAGCTTGTTGTTCACCATTACTTCCATCGGTTCGCCCGCCAGTTTATCGAGTTCAATGACGGAGCCTTGCGCCAACTGCAATAGGTCTCGAATCGCCATTTTCGCGGATCCGACGTACACGGTGACGCTCATGGGAATATCCAGGATAAAATCGATGTTCTTCGGAGCGCCTCCCGTCTCGGCGTGCTGGACGGGCGGAAACGCGGCCGGCTGCGGAGATGGACCGCCGGTCGTCTGGGTATCGGTGCGGGTTGCGGAGTCTGACTCTGCCATAGTTACTCTCTCGTTGGTGTCACCGCTAGCTCAATACTTTGGTCACGCGGCAGGCGTGATTGCCTTTGTAAATTCCGGGGCTGCCTTGAAATTTGTGATGCCCCTCGATATAGCAGTCAAGAGGATCGCCCGGATGCTGGTCGAGCAGGATCACGTCACCCGGTGAAAAATTCATGACGTCCTTCACCGTTACGGTAGCGGTCCCCAGCCGTACGGCGATCGGAAGCGGACAGTCTTGTAACCGCTCTCGGAATCGATGACTCCACTCGCCGCTTTGATCGACATGATCGGATACGAGGCCGGAATAGAGTTTCTCTTTGATCGGCTCGAGCATGGTGTAGGGATACACGATGTACAACTCCCGGGCCGTTTCTCCCAAGATGACTTGCAACGTGACGACGACCACGATTTCGGATGAGGTCACCACCATCGCGAACTGAGGGTTGCTCTCGGAACGCACATGCTCCACCTTGACCGGCACGACGGCATGCCATGCCTTTTCCAGATCGGCAAGCGATAACAACAACAGCTTCTTGATGATTCTCATTTGGACGGGCGTGAAGTCTCGCCCCTCGGGCTTCACGTGGGTCTGAGCTTTGCCCCCGAAAAAGTAATCCACGACCAGGTACACGAGGAACGCGTCCATGACGAACAGCGCGCTGCCTCGTAACGGAGGCATATGAAACACGTTCAACGATGACGGCATCGGAATTTTCTTGAGAAACTCGCCGAACTTGATCACCTGTGTCCCGACGACGGCGAAATCAACGGCCTCACGGAACATGCTGGTCCAGACGACGGATTGGCGGCGAATGAATCGGTCGTTGATCATCTCCATGGTCGGCATCCGTCCACGGATAATCCGTTCCTGGTTGAACAGATCGTATCGGATGACACCTTTTTCTTCCGGGACCCCTTCCTTCGGAGCTGTGTCCACCTCACCCGAGACGACGCCCTTTAAGAG
>CAYXKP010000103.1:0-15908 GCA_964465695.1 uncultured Nitrospira sp. | reverse complement strand
TGATGAAATCGCCGGCTTTGATTCCCGCTCGATACGCAGGTGTGCCTTCGATCGGCGCAATCACCGCCAGCCGGTTATCTTTCACACCGATTTGAATGCCGACTCCTCCGAATTCCCCCCTGGTCTCCACCTGCATTTCCTTGTACATTTCCGGAGTCATATACGCGGAATGCGGGTCGAGAGTAGACAACATACCTCGAATGGCCCCTTGAATAAGATCCTTAGGCTTCGTCTCGTCGACATAGTGCTTTTGAACCTGATTCAGGACCTCGGAAAATGTTTTGAGTTCTTCATATGTTTCGCCGGCGTGACCGGTACGTTCCCAGCCTTTCCCGATGACGACTCCACAGAGCAGAGCGAGTGCGATCATCGGTCCGACCACCCAAGACTTCCGCCGCGGCTGCTGTTCCATAGTTTTCACATCCCTTCTTTCCAGCGTTTCGAAACGCTCGAACCCGATCGGCTCAGGCAACGGGCCTTATCGTTTTGCCAACCAATGGAGCGGATCGACCGGCTCGGCACCTTCGCGTAACTCGAAGTACAAAGTGTTCTCCCCAATCATGCCGGTATCCCCGGTCTCCCCGATCGGTTGACCTTCGACGACTTGCTCACCCGCTTTGGCCAGAATCTTGGACGCATGCGCATAGAGAGAAAAAAACCCGTTGGCGTGATCTAGGATTATAACGAGTCCATACCCTTTCAACCAGTCCGCATACACGACGCTCCCGGCCATGACGGCATGGATGAGGCTTCCCTCTGCGGTCCGGATCTCAATGCCTTTGCGCTGGACATAGGTATTGAAGGTCGGATGTTTTTGACGCCCGAAGAATGATACGACTTTTCCATCGGCAGGCCAAGGCAATGTGCCTCTCACCCCATGAGCCAAAGGCGAGGGCGAGGAAGGGGGCACGGGTATCGCGCGTCGGCGAGTTTCCAGATCTTGCAACAAACTATCCACGCGCGAAGCCGACCGTTCCAGTTCTTCAACCGCGCGAGTAAAAGAGTCTTTCTCGTGCGTGATTTTTGCCAGGTAGACTTTCTTCTCTTTTTGAAGAACTCGAATGTCGGACAGTTTTTTCTCGATGTTTGTCTTATAGACGACCATTCCCGATCGAGCCTCTGCGCGCTGACGTTCGGCCTGTTCCATCCGTTCCATATCGGCTCGGAATGTCCCAAGCAATTCGTAGTCCTTTTGCGAAACGGTGGACAGGTACTGACCTCGACGCTGAAAGTCACCGTACGAATCCGCCGTTAAGAGCGCCTTGACATACCCGAACCGCCCTTCCATGTATTGCACGCGAAGACGTGCGAGGATGGCCTCACGTCGGGACTGAATCCCGCTTCGCAATGCGACAAGCTGTTCGGTAATCTCTTCGATTTCTCGATCTTTCTGCCGCAACTTCCTATTGATATCATGATGCTCTTGCCGTTGACGGACCAGCCGCTCATCCAAAGATTCAATGCCTTGAAGGACCGACTCTCGCTTTTTCTCTGCTTCCTCGGCCCTTTTGCGCTTCTCTTCAATCTTCCCCTTCAGCCTCTCCAGGGTCCTCCGCTCCCGCTCAATTTTTTCGGCGATGGGATCGTTCGCTCCGCTCGCCACGGAAAACCACCCTCCCACCACGAGACATCCGAGCAGCATGGCGATGGAGATACTCATGCCCGCCCTTCTCCAACACGAAGAAGCGACACGACGCTTCCGGCAAAGCCAAGCCCCATCCCCGCCGTCACAAGCGCCAGACATACCGAGAGGGGGAAAAAAAAGATCATGTTTTCAATCCCGCTGAACCGACCTGTCAATTGAATCTGTTGCCGGAACAGTTCAAATGCAAACTTGAGTATGCCCAGCGACAGTGCGCTGCCACAGGCTCCGAGTACGGCTCCTTCGAGGAAGTAGGGAATCCTGATGAACGTGCGCGTGGCCCCGATGGAGCGAAGGATTTCGATCTCTTCCCGTCTGGCCAACAGTGCCAGCCTGATCGTATTCCCGATAATGGTCACCGCGGCCGCGGAAAGGAGGAGACCTACCCCGATTGCCGCCAGCTCAATGTATCCGATAAGCTCCGCCAAGAGACTCAGCCATTCTTGATTATAGTCGACCTTGGCGACACCTTCCATTGTTTGCACGCGTTCAACCCACCCTTTCATGGCGTCCGGAGACCGGAAGTTTGGCGCAAGCGTCACTACGAATGAAGCGGGGAGCGGATTCTCGCCAAGCCCTTCCAGCAAGTGAGATTCACCGGGAAATTGAACTTGAAACTCTCCCAGCGCCTGTTCTTTCGAAATAAAGAGCACCCCGGCAACCATGCGATCGGTCTTGAGCTTTTGCTCCAGTTCCTGAACCCTTACGCTTGGAAGTCGATCCTCCAAATAAACCATGATCTTGACATCTTCCTGGAGCGACCCCGCGGCATGCCGTAGGTTCACATACACCAACAGAAAAATACCGACACAGGCCAAGGTAAACGCCGTAGTCAGCACAGCGACAATCGTAGTCGTTCGGTTGATACGCATGTTCGTCCATGCTTCGCGCACGAGATAAAATAGTCGCCTCATGCTCCGACCCCTTGTCCGGTCCGCCGCTCTGACAGCAACACTCCTTGCACCAAGGTAACCACCCGCCGATTGACTTGATTCAGAACATGAGGGTCATGTGTCGCGACAAGCACGGTCGTCCCTCGAGCATTGATCAGCTTGAACAACTCAATGATTTCCCTGGTGCGTTCCGGATCGAGATTGCCCGTCGGTTCGTCGGCCAGAAGCACCACCGGCCCGTTGACGATCGCCCGCGCAATGCACACGCGCTGCTGCTCTCCCGTGGAGAGGCTGTTGGGCGATTGATCTTTTTTATGATCGACACCGACCGCCCGCAATGCCTCCGTCACCTTGCGACGGATATCTTTTTCGGATACGCCTTGAACGATCAACGGGAGCGCCACATTGTCGAAGACGGATTTCTTCGGCAGGAGGCGGAAATCTTGAAACACCGCGCCCACCTTCCGCCGAAGATAAGGGATCTCAGTCGGTCTTAGCCTTGTCACATTCTTGCCGTGAACGAAAATCTGCCCTTCATCCGGCTGCTCCTCGCCGATCAGCATACGCAACAAGGTGGACTTCCCGGCCCCGCTCGATCCCATGAGAAGGACGAATTCTCCTTTTTCGATTTCCAGGGTGATATCGGACAATGCGGCTCTGCGGTCATGCCATTTTGACACATGGATGAGTTGAATGATGGCATCCATGGAACCCCCTTTGAGGAGAGCTAGAGCATTCCGTGTTCGCCGACGTCAAACGCGTTCTGAAGATGTTCGATCCGTCCCTGGTCTGAATATCTCCCCTGGACCAACACCACATCGAATCGGCAGGCTCTATCCGACCAATGCCGCTTCGCCAGATACTGCGCGGCCAGTTTCGTCAGCTTCACCCGCTTGCGATGGTTCACCGCCAGCAGAGCCCCGCCGAAGGCCTCCGTGGCCCGGCCCTTGACTTCGACGAACACCACGACACCCTGGTCTTCCGCCACAAGATCCAATTCGCCGAGGTGAGTCCGCACGTTGCGATCGAGAATTCGATAGCCCTTGGCCGTCAAGAACTGTTCCGCCTGCATTTCGCTGTCTTGGCCGAACAGATGGCGTGGGTCGGAAGTGGCCATGCACGTACTATTCGAAGAATGTGGGGCTCAACCGGCGAACCGGTTCCTGGTTGGCCTCGATCATCACTTCTCTCACCGGCATGAATGTTCGGCGATGAATGCGGCACGGGCCATGGCGCGCCAATTGTTGTAGATGCCCCGTCGTGCCATACCCCTTATGCGAGAGAAAATCGTATTCGGGAAACATCTCGTGGTACTCCGCCATGAGCCGATCCCTGGTGACTTTGGCGATAATGGAGGCCGCTGCAATGGATAGGGACAGCGAGTCGCCCTTGATGATGGGCCGCACAGCGATTCTGATTCCAGGAAGAGCAACGGCATCAATGAGGAGGTAATCGGGGGAAGGAGTCAGCTGATCGATGGCTCGCCGCATCGCTAGCCGGGTCGCTTCGAGAATATTGAGGCGATCGATCTCACCGACATCCGCCGAACCGATTCCCACTCCCACGGCATGCTTAAGGATGGCGGCATAGAGTCGGTCTCGCTCTCCCTTGGACAGCTGCTTGGAATCATCCACCCCGGAAAGTCGACATCGGATCGGCAAGACCACAGCGGCGGCAACGACGGGACCGGCTAACGGACCGCGTCCGGCTTCGTCAATACCGGCAATACGACGATACCCACACAGTCGGGCCGCCCGTTCGAATTCTTCGGTGGGTCCCAGCATCCCTTCACCGATCGCACAATCGCATTGCCGCAAGGGACTCGTACGGGCAACAGTTTTAGGCCGTCACAGCCTCCTCTTCAGAAGCCGTCGGCTGCGCCGATGGCTTACTTTCTCCCACAAACTCTCGCTCTTCGACCTTTGCGAATCTCCCCTTCTTGCCGCGCAGATAGTACAGCTTTGCCCGCCGAACGCGCCCCTGCCGAACCACATCAACTTTAGAGACGATCGGAGAATGCACGGGGAAAATCCGCTCGACCCCCACTCCGTATGATAGTTTTCGAACCGTAAACGTTTCAGTATTTAAAGTTCCTTTGCGCGCGATCACGGTTCCCTCATAGACCTGAATCCGCTCTTTCTCCCCTTCAACGACTTTAACGTGAACCCGGACGGTATCCCCGATCTTAAAGCTTGGCACTGATTTCTTCACCAACGACCGCTGAACTCGCTCCAACCGATTCATGGATTTAATCCTCCTCCCGGCGTGATGTCGGGGCCGTCAAAAGGCCTTCGCTCATCAATTCATCCCACAACTGCTGCTCTTCCTTAGTGAATATCCGACCTTTCAGAAGATCGGGGCGCTGCAAATAGGTGTTGCGCAACGCTTGCTTCCGACGCCACAACCGAATGGCCTCATGATGACCCGAACGCAAGACCTCGGGCACACCGATTCCTTCGATCTCTGCCGGCCTCGTGTACTGCGGATACTCCAGCAACGCATCAGAGAACGACTCTTCCTCGACGGAACTTGGATCTCCCAAGACGCCGGGAACGAGTCTGGCCGCTGCATCGATCAATACGAGCGCCGGCAGCTCCCCTCCGGTCAATACATAATCTCCGAGTGAGACTTCCTCCGGAGCCAATGCCATACGGACCCGCTCGTCCACCCCCTCATAGTGTCCGCACAGTATGACGATTCGGCGACGCTCATTCGACAACTGTCGTGCATAGTGTTGGGTAAAGGGTCGCCCATGAGGCGTAGGGAACACCATCCGAACGTCTTCACCGCTCGCCTGTGCTTCCTTTCGAAGCCAAGCTACCGCAAGAAGGATCGGCTCGGCCTTCATGACCATGCCGGCCCCGCCTCCATACGGTATATCATCGACCACTTTGTGGCGATCCGCCGTGAAGTCCCGCAAATTGTGCACCTTCACGATGAGAAGCCCCTTTTCTTGACCCCGTTTCAACATACTGTGAGCCAAGACCGGAGCGAACATGCCAGGAAACAATGTCAACACATCGAAGCGCAACATGCTAATCACCCAATCCGTCGATGAACCGGACAGTCATGGTTCCAGCTGTCAAGTCTACCGCACTCACCAGTTCCTTCGCGGCGGGGATCAAGATCTCTTTGGTTCCTTGGCGAACAACCAATATAGGATTTCCCGGCAAGTCCCAAATCTCCTCCAGCACACCGATCGGCGTATTCTCTTCAGTAGAGACAACAAGGCCGATCAAATCACATTCGTAGTATTGACCATCCGGAAGCGCAGGTACGGCCCCCCGCATGGTCCGTATGAATCCGCCTCGCCAAAGACTCGCCTCCTCCGGCGTAGACAAGCCGGTCAATCCAAGGATATATCTCTCCCCGGCTCGTTTCACATGCGTGACGCTGGTTTCAAGAATCTGTCCGTTCCTTGCCAGGAGGCTCACGGCCTTCAACCCTTCGAATCGGCCCGGGACATCCGACAGTGGTCGAACTTTCACTTCTCCCTTGACGCCAAAGGGCCGCTCAATCTGTCCCACTGTCACGGTTTCCAGTTGATTCACCATCGAGATGTCAGGATTTTGCGTCCACTTTTTTCTGCGCGGCTTTTTCAGCCTCAAACTGCCTCCAGACTCCCGCCCTGCGCAGCAGCGTCCGCACGGTCACCGTAGGTTGAGCGCCGTGTCTCAGCCAGGTCAGAACACGTTCCTGCTTCAATTCCGGCACGCCGGCTTCTTTCAACGGATCAAAAATCCCCAGGATCTCGATGAACCGCCCGTCGCGCGCTTTTCGCGAATCAGCGGCCACCACCCGGTACATCGGTCGTTTGTGTCTTCCTGTTCGAGCCAGCCTCAAATGTACAGCCACAACTGTCCTCCTTTACGCTGAATTCACATTACCTGTCATAACCGCTTATCGAGAACGCATGAGTTGGGCGAGCTGTCGACGCCCTCCTGCACCGGTCATCGCCTTGGCTAACTTCTTCGCGGACAAAAACTGCTTGATGAGGCGATTCACATCCTGCACCGTCGTGCCGCTGCCGCGGGCGATCCGTTTCTTCCGACTTCCATTGATGATCGTATGATCGCGGCGTTCACGCGGGGTCATCGAATCGATCACGGCGATCACCCGGCCGATCTCTCGCTCGGGTTTGTCCCCTTCGATCGCTTGCTTGAGTTTTTGTCCACCAGGAAGCATGCCAAGAATCTGCTCGAACGAGCCCAGGCGGTTCATCTGTCCGAGCTGAGTCCGAAAATCTTCCAAGGTGAAGGTATTGCCGGTGAGCCGCTTCTGCGCTTCCTCCGCCTGCTCCCGCGTGATGCTTTCTTGGGCTCTTTCAATGAGGGACAGCACATCACCCATTCCGAGAATACGCGAGGCCATCCGATCCGGGTGAAACGGTTCCAATGCATCCAGTTTTTCCCCGACCCCAAGAAACTTGATGGGTTTGCCGGTGGCGGCCCGAATCGACAAGACCGCTCCTCCGCGGGCGTCGCCTTCCACCTTGGTCAGGATAATGCCGGTCACCCCGACTTTCTGATCGAACTGCCCGGCCATGGTGACCGCATCCTGCCCGGTCATCGCATCGGCAACCAACAACACTTCATGAGGAGACACGGCTGTTTTCACGGCGACAAGTTCGTCCATCAACTCGTCGTCGATATGCAATCGACCTCCGGTATCCAGGATGATCAGATCAAAACCTTGATCGCGCCCCCGCTCGACCCCCGCACGGCAGATGTTCACCACGTCCGCTTGAGAAGCCTGAACGTGATCCGCGCGGTGTACCTCTACCCCAAGATCCCGGCCAAGAGCGCTGAGTTGCTCACCGGCAGCAGGCCGACGCGGGTCGGCGGCGACCAACAGCACTCGCTTGCCTTGATTCTTGTACAAACGCGCCAGCTTGCCGCTGGCCGTAGTTTTTCCTGCTCCCTGCAATCCGACCATCATCAGAACGGTCGGCGGCGTTGAACTCAGGGCAAGCCCTGACCGTTCATGCCCCATCATCGCCGTAAGCTCATCCCAGACGACTTTGACGACCTGATGCCCGGGTGTCAGACTCTGCAGGACTTCCTGGCCAACGGCTTTTTGACGGACGCGATCGATGAACTCTTTGACAATCTTAAAGTTCACGTCCGCTTCAAGAAGCGCGAATCGCACGTCCTTCAAGGCATCCGTGATGTTCTGCTCCGTGAGCACACCCTGCCCTCGGAGTTTCTTCAGAATGTTCTCAAACTTCTCGCTCAGCGCATTGAGCATGATGCCGCATCACCATAAAGAAAGAGGCCATCGAAGCCTTGTACCAGACCTCCGATCGCCTCGAAATCCTGGAAAAAGAGCATCGGGGAGTGTATCGGACCAAGCGGGGCAAGTCAAGAACACACAAGTCAGTAGTTTTATTGACATGCCTAAAACCTTCGGATATGGTGCCCTTCAGCCATCACGGACTACCGTACGGGAACACCCCGAAGAAAGAAGAGCGTCGTGTGAGAAAATCTCCTTGGGTCTTGCTCATCTTCGTACTGATTGGAGGGCTTCTTGGGGGGATACTCGGGGAGATTCTCCACGTCATGGCGCCTCAAGGCACCATTCAAAGCATTTTCGCGACGCACTTCAATCCTGGTATCAACCCACCGCTCACCGTCGATCTTGTCCTCGTCAAACTCGTCTTAGGATTCAATATTAAAGTCAACATCCTGAGTATCCTCGGGATGTTCATCGGGATCTACCTTTACAAACACGTCTAGCTGGCTTCGCTCGTGCTGACTCCGCGGGGCTCATGACCCGCGGCATTCATAAGCGCGCCCCGCTTCATCCGGCACGACGCGAACCACAGCGGATTACCTTTACCGTTCAGCGGACAAACTGCTTCGGCAGCTTGAGGAAGAGTCGAAAGGTATGTCGACCTTTTCGCATGCTGCTGAAACTTTCTAGCCCAAGTTTCACAACTACTCCTTCGATTGGGCGTTCAAAGCTTGAAGCTTGAGCGATCTGATTTGGTTACGCAGTTCTGCGGCCCGTTCAAAGGCCAGCTCCTTGGCGGCGGCTTTCATTTCCGACTCCAGCCGCCCGATGAGCTGATCCGTGGATTCCGGACCTTTATACTGCTCGACTGATTCGGCTGCGAGATCCAACCGGACATAGTCCATGTCGGCCACCGCATACTCAAGGGAAGGAATACTTTTCGTAATACCGACCGGAGTAATCCCGTGGATTCGGTTGTACTCGGCTTGGATCCCGCGGCGGCGGTTCGTTTCGTCGATCGCCTGTTTCATCGAATCCGTGACCACATCTCCGTAAAAAATGACCCGTCCTTCGAGATTACGCGCGGCTCGCCCGGCCGTCTGGATCAACGCACGGTACGAACGCAGATATCCTTCCTTATCGGCATCAAGAATCGCCACCAAGCTCACCTCGGGGAGATCCAGCCCTTCGCGCAGCAAATTGATACCGACCAGCACGTCGAATGTCCCGCATCGGAGATCGCGGACGATTTCCGCTCGCTCAAGCGTCTTAATATCGGAATGCAGATAGCGCACTTTGATTCCCAAGTCATGGTAGTACTCAGTCAAATCCTCCGCCATCCGCTTCGTCAAGGTCGTCACGAGAACCCGGCCGCCTTTCGCGACTTCCGCACGGACCTGCCCGAGGAGATGGTCCACCTGCCCCCTGGCCGGCACGACATCGATCCGCGGATCCATAAGACCGGTCGGACGAACGATCTGCTCGACCACATCGCCGCCGGCATGCTCGAGCTCGTAGCTGCCCGGCGTTGCGGATACATACACCACTTGATTGAGACAACCTTCAAACTCAGAAAACTTCAATGGGCGGTTGTCGACCGCGGACGGAAGACGAAATCCATACTCCACCAGCGTCCGTTTTCTGGAGTAATCTCCCTCATACATCCCGCCGACTTGCGGGACGGTCGCGTGAGACTCGTCCACGATCAACAGAAAATCCCTCGGGAAATAGTCCAACAACGTGGGAGGCGGCTCACCCGACATCCGGCCACTGAGATGACGCGAGTAATTTTCGATCCCATGGCAATAACCCATCGCTCGGATCATCTCCAAGTCGAACTTGGTGCGTTGTTCAAGCCGCTGAGCCTCAAGGAGCCGCCCCATCTTTCTCAAATAGGTTATGCGCTCCTCGAGTTCCTCCTCGATGCCGGTGATGGCCCGCTCATAGCGATCAGGAGCGATCAGATAATGGGTGTTCGGATAGATCGCGATCTTGGGAAGCTTACCCAATGATTTGCCGGTGAGCGGGTCGATCTCATGAATGGCATCCACGACGTCTCCGAACAGCTCGATACGCACCGATTTAGCCTCAGAGGAAGCAGGAAAAATTTCGATCACGTCTCCACGTGCCCGGAAGGTCCCCCGGTGAAAATCCACATCATTGCGCTCATATTGGATCTCCACGAGTTTCGACAATATTTTTTCTCGTCTCGCCTCGACGCCTTCCTCCAGATAAATCAGCATGTCATGGTAGACCTCCGGTGACCCTAGCCCATAGATACAGGACACCGAAGAGACGATTAGCACGTCGTTTCGTTGCAACAGTTCGGTCGTGGCGGAGTGGCGCATCTGATCGATAGCGTCGTTGATCGAGGCATCCTTCGCGATATAGGTGTCACTCTGCGGAATATACGCTTCCGGTTGATAATAGTCGTAATAGCTTACGAAGTACTCGACAGCGTTATGGGGGAAAAACTGCTTGAACTCCTGATAGAGTTGGCCGGCCAGCGTCTTGTTGTGGACCAGCACGAGCGTCGGCTTCTGGACACGCTCGATGAGATTCGCCATCGTGAAGGTCTTGCCCGACCCTGTGACGCCGAGGAGGACCTGATGTTTCTTTCCGGCCTGCACCTCGGCCGTCAGCCTTGCAATCGCCTCCGGCTGGTCTCCACAGGGCTTGAACGGAGCTTCTAACTTAAAGGGTGGCACAGCTCTCTCCCGGTGAAATAACGTGAACGGAAATCCAAATAGATATCCGATGACTACCGATGTCGCGCCTGAAAAGTAAAAAGGGCTGCCGGATATTCCGGCAGCCCTTATCACAGCCGAACAGATCTGAAATTAACCGCGACCGCCTCCGAATCCTCCACGCCCTCCTCCACCGGAACGGGGCTCCTGAGGCCGAGCTTCATTCACCGTCAACGTACGGCCACCGAGTTGCGTGCCGTTCAAGGCAGTAATCGCGGCTTGCGCTTCGGCATCGGACGACATTTCGACAAATCCGAACCCTCGAGACTGTCCGGTGAACTTGTCCGTAATAATCCTTGCCGAGGCAACCGTCCCGTGAGCGGCAAACAGGTCGCTCAGTTGTTGCTCAGTCGTTGCATAAGGCAATCCACCGACATAGATCTTCGCACCCATCGGACTCCTCCTTTGACACAACGATGTTGTCTTGGACTCGAGAAAGCAACGAGGAAGGAATGGGCCGAAGACGTCAACACAGCGGCGGCTTAGCTCTGACTTCCGATCAGATTCCCGGACTGGCCCAACACAACATCCATTCAGGCCTTGTCACTTTCAGCGCCGGTCTTGCCAGGCCTATCGCAGACCGACTGAGCCTATGCTACTCCAGACCGACGGGAAAAGGCAAGTTGGAGGCCAAACTGGTGAGCCCACATTTAATAGGCCGGCGGCGCGGATAGCGGCCGGTGGGAGAAAAGAGGAACTGCGTGAAAGCTGTCGAACAACACGGTAGACCTGCCGAGAACGACGAGCCCAATCTGCCCCAATCCCAACGATTGGTCTTCAACGGACAGGACGAGTGCTCCGTCTACAAACACTTCAATGAAATCTTTACTGATGATGGTGTTTCGTTGCACTCTGAGGGTATGCCAGTCCACCTCTTTCAGACTAATCGATGCCCGCGCAAGAGACAGTTCGCGTCCATTCGACAGACGAACGAGTTCCACTTTCTTCCCTATGGGATCAACGACGGCCGCATAAAAATTGCGCGGATCGCGCACACCGAACACCACGCCTCCGAGCCCGGCCGTTCCTTCCTGCGCACGGAAACGAACGCTGAGATCCGGGTATTCATATTCCAATCCATCGGCCAATAACACCTGGTAACACAGCTGCGTACACCTGGATGAGCCCGCGATGATGTTGGGTGGAGAAGGTGCCGTCACATGCCTCTGAATGAGCCAGTCGGCTGGAGACTCGTCGGTCGAAATTCCTGTTACGAACCCGTGAGGCGGCATATTGAGTTGATCTCGATCAAACGTCCATTTTTGAAAAAGTCCACCCGTCGCTTGCTTCCTGAGATTGGCGGCCTTTTCCTCTCGTGTTTCGCTCGAAACTGCGAACGCGGAGAGGGAATTCAGCACGAGGCCAATGCCGGCCATGAAGAACGCGCAGACCATCATGCGGGGCCGTCTCTGAGGGGCGCGCAGTAGACCTGTGTTCCACATCGGCAGCATTCACACTACGTCAATTTCTCGGTGTTTTTGATTTGGAGAATCTCCCGCTGCAGTCGGTCTCGCTCGGCAAGGATCTTTTTCTGACGTCGCCCTCGATTCCAGGTCCACCAGCGCAGCTTCTCGCCAAACGTCATCACCGGTGTCGGAGCGCTGCCGCCGGGGGCCTGCTGAAACGAATACCCTTCATGAGTGTCGCGCTGCTCAAAAAACCGCCGATACAGATGATCGTATAGTCCTTTTCCGGACTCACCGCCCGCCATACTCACTCCCTTACCGTTGGACCAATGCCGGCAGCTTCGATATTCTCCGAACAAGCACTCCACCCGCCGAATAGTACCTGGGCTCAATGCGGCTCTGCAACCCGCTTCGCCCGTGCTATGATCCTACACCTTCGAGCACATCCGACGTAACGGGGTATCACTATGAGACTTATCCGTATCTCCGGCTGTTCAAGAGTCCCAGGCATCGCGATGGTCGCTGCCGTCTTATCTCTTTTTCCACTTATGCCAAGCTTGGCTCAATCGCCTGTGACGGTCCTTGAAACAGCCGTCGGTTCACTCTCCGCGGAACGGATGCTGGCCGACATCCGAACGCTCAGTGATCCCTCGTTCAATGGGCGCCAAAGCGGCACGAAAGCGGATGTCGAATCAGCACGGTGGGTGGCGCAAGAGTTCCTGTCGGCAGGCTTGCGTTTGCCACTGGTCGACAATGGCTCCCTGACAGTGTCCTTCTTGACGGGAAAGGACGGCACCTCATCGGGCGGGATGGCCACGCTGATATCGACTCCCGTGATGGCACCGGATCCGGTATTACGAGTCGGCCCACCGGATCATTTCGACACCAAAACACTTGGCCTCGACTATTTTCCCGTCTTCGATTCGCCGTCCGCAGATCTCCAAGGCCAAGTCGTCTTCGTCGGATACGGTATCGTCGATGCCGCTCAAGGACTCGACGACTATGCCGGTGTCGACGTGAGCAATAGCGTCGTGCTATTTCTGCGAGGCAAGCCGGAGCACTATTCGCGAGCCGTCAGCCATGCCGACAAGGTTCGCTTTGCGCGAGAACGTGGAGCGATCGGCTATCTGACCGCAACCGGGCCTATTCTACACCCCTATGAAATCCGCCGTGGCGTAACCGGCAGACCCGGCGCCTTCTATGGACAACTCCCTCCCGATCAAGCAATACCCGGAGCCTGGATCAGCACCACCATGGCCCAAGAGCTTCTCGAAGAAGCTAACAGAGACGTTCTCGATCGCTTGCGTCTCCTTCAAGAGCGCCTGAACCGCGGATCGTCACAAGCCATACGGACCAATCGGTTTGCATCGCTTCACTGGAAGACGAGGACAGAGGACGGCATCTTGGTCAACGTAGTTGGGATGATTCCTGGAACCGGAACGGAGTCGGTGATCATTGGAGCTCATCGTGATCACTTCGGCCGTCCGGGAGGAATACTGTTTCCCGGCGCCGATGACAATGCCTCTGGAACGGCCGTGATCCTGGAAGTAGCCCGGGCTCTCTCGAACATAGACTTGCGTCCCACCCGAACCCTCGTCTTCGTCTCATTCAGCGGAGAGGAGCGTGATCTGCTGGGTTCGCGTCTCTATACATCGCGGCCCCTCGTCCCACTCGATTCTACAAAGGCCATGATCAACATCGACCATGCCGGAATCGGCAATGGACGACTCACCGTAGGCGTGACAGGACTCGAGAAAGAGATTCTGTTGGAGGCAGGGAAAACAACCGGCGTTCATGACAAACTGGATCTGTACGGATTTTTCCCCGGCGGGGATCATGTGCCGTTCAAGGAGGCCGGCGTGCCGACGGTGACCGTAGTGAGCGGTGGCGTGCACCCGCATTTTCACCAACCGACGGATACCGCGGATACCGTCGATACAGCTATTTTACAATCGGTGGCCCGGTATGTGGCGGCAGTGACATGGCGCCTAGCCTATCAGCCGTGACAAGTCGCGAGAGGGGGCAATGAACCAGGATGTTCAGGGCCGTCAAAACCCTGCACAACGCGAACGCACGTGAGGCGACGGTTCACTCGGTGGATTAGGGAATCTCGTCGAGAATGCCTGATTCAATAGGAGGCAGCGGAACCGTCTGACGCGGTGGTCCAGGAAGGACGGTTGCAGATCCCACTTGGTTGGCACCCTGAATGAGCCCGATGGATAGTTGAGGACCGAAGGTCATGACGGCACCGCTCCAAGCCTGACCAGTGGTAGGATTTCGAAAATTATAGGATTGAACGAAGCTCTGTCCCGGGGAGAAGAGAAATCCCTGTGTCCCCTGGGGATCAACGTACAGGCTGCCACCGCCTAACCTGAACAGATTACCGATCCCTCCATCAAACGATCGCACACTGGACGCACCCGATAAGCTCTGCGCCCACACAGACTCGTCGGGATAGAATGCACCGGCCGCCAGGGCAAACAGTAGACCGCCGATCGCACAGACCCGTCGAAAACGAGCGCTTGGTTGTTCGAGGACCGGAGGAGTAGTAATGTTCATCCCGCGTATACCTTGCACGATTATAGTATGCTCTGATTCCGTTGGTCGATCAAGGAGGCATGTATGATTCGCAAATCCTCAACCCGCCCTTACCGGCTCGCGATCATCGTGATCGCAGGCTTGGAATATCTCTCGTTTCCAGGCCACGGCTGGAGCTTGGATGTGACTCAACCGATCCCGGCCGAAAAGCGTGAAACAGTCTCGCTGGCGGATGCGGCGGTTCGCGCGCTGCAGAGCAATCTGGACATCAGCATCAGCCGTCAGACCAAAGAAAGCCGGTTGGCCGACATCGTCATCGAGCAAGCCAAGTTCGATCCGACCCTGAGCGTGAACGGTCAGTACAACAGAACGGTCAACCCGCTCAATCGACCCGTGTTCGGAGGCACTCTCGGTGCGCTGGATCAAATACGGATCTTCGACCAGCGAAACCATTCTGTGACCTTGGACGCATCCACCAATCTCATTACAGGCGGTAATTTCGACGTGAACTACAGCCCGGCACGGAGCAGTGTGAACCAGGACGTCGCCAGGGGGTTTTTATTCAATCCGTCCTGGACAGGCGGCCTGGCATTTACCTTTACGCAACCCTTGCTGAGGAACGCCGGGATCGAGATCAACAAGACCTTCATCAAGGTTGCACAGAATAATGCCTTCGTCGAGGAGCATGTGTTTCGAGACCGCGTCCTTACCGTCATTACGACTATGGAACAAACCTATTGGGAGCTGGTGTTCGCGAATGAAAACCTGAAGGTAGCGCAAGCCGCCTTGAAGGCGGCGGAAGAACTGCTGGCGACCAACCGCGCCAAGGCAAAGGCCGGCGTGATGTCCATCGTCGACGTACTCCAAGCCGAGGCAGCGGTGGCATCAAGGGTGGAACAAGTGTTGGTGGCCGAGAAAGCCATTCATGATCAGGAGGATCAACTGCGCCGCCTCTTGAACCCGGGAGAGGAGGAACTACGGCAAGATGTTCGTCTCACACCAGCGGACGCTCCGGTGACCTACCTGGAGCCCATCAGCCTCCAGGAAGCCATCGATACCGCGATCGAACAACGTCCGGAGATCGTTCAGGCTAAAAAAAATATCGAGTCGGGCGAACTCAACAAACAATTCGCACGCAATCAGCTGCTTCCGACCTTGTCGTTTCAAGGCACCATGGGGCTCGCCGGGCTCGGGGGTGATTACGGCGAGTCCTTTACCAGAAACTTCAGCGGCGATTTCTACAACTACGGCGCCGGCTTGGTATTCAGCTATCCGCTCGGCAACCGTTCCGCGATCAGCACGTACAATAAGCGCCAGCTCGAGGCCAAAAACGCAGAGGTGGCGCTCGCCAGCGTGCGCCAGCAAATCATCGTCGGCGTCCGCGAGGCCGTACGCCGCGTCCAGACCGACTTCAAACGCATTGAGACCACGCGTTCGGCACGGATCATGG
>CAYXKP010000102.1:0-15964 GCA_964465695.1 uncultured Nitrospira sp. | reverse complement strand
GCGAAGTGAGTCCTTCCGGCCATTTCAGAATCGCAGCTCCGTAGGCAATGTATTCCGGCGCCAATGGTGTCTGCCAAATGCAGGCCGCCTCAAACACAGGGTCCAAGAACCAAGGACTACGGAGTCTTCGCACACCGAAACCCGACGTTGTGGTACTGGCTCGCCGGCTCGTAGATGTATGGATTCGCGGAACGCAGATCATCCTGAGTACTGCTCCAGGACCCGCCACGGAGCACTTTAAACTTAGCCGATGACGGTCCTGCCGGGTTCTGCGACGGGCTGTTTTTGTAATAGTCATGGTCATACCAGTCGCTGACCCATTCCCAGGCATTGCCGGCCATGTCATAGATGCCATAGGGACTCTTGCCATCCTCCAACTTCCCCACCGGCAACAACGCCGCATGGTTGTTCCACTCCTTTTTCCCAAAGTTCGCGTGCAGCCCAGTCGGAGTCTCATTCCCCCAGGGATAAAGGCGGCCGTCCGTCCCTCGCGCAGCCTTCTCCCACTCCGCCTCCGTCGGCAACCGCTTGCCAGCCCATTTGCAGTATGTGGCCGCATCAGCCCAATCCATGTTCACGACCGGGCGCTTCTGGTGTTGAGGTTGGTTCATGATGTCCCAGTCCGGCGGTGCTTCCAGGGACGTGGCTTTCAAAAACTCCGCATAGTGCCCCACCGACACTTCGTATTTGTCCATGAAAAAGGCATCCACAAAGACCCGATGCTCCGGTTGTTCGTCTGCAGGTCCCACCTTGCTTCCCATGATGAACTCTCCCGCCGGCACCAACGCCATAGGCATCTCTCGGGTTTCGGCCGATGCTGTCTTCTCATGACTCTGTTTGTGCCCCTGCTGAATTTTCTCTTGCAATTGTTGGTAGAAGGCCTGTTGTTCGTCGTCGAGACCTAGCCTGCTCGCGATGTCCAGGGTGTCCTTGGCCTGGGCGACCTTCTCGGGTAGGGCCTTAGGGTCGTTAATCGCCTGTTTCCCTTCCTCCAGTATGCGCCAGACTTTGGCCTTGCGTCCCCGTTGTTTGGCCAAACCCGCTACCTGGGATTGCGCATCAAGCTCCAGCGAGGTCTCGTAATGCGCTTCCGCGCAGGCCCATGCTTTTAGACCCCGACAGGCATCGCCTAGATAGAAGTGTGCCAGCGCATTCACAGGATTGAGTTGTAGGCTGGCTTCAAAGGCTGCGCGCGCCTCCTGGTACTTTTGTTGTTTCAGGAAGTCGTACCCGGTGGCAAACTCCTGGACACCCTTATCAACAGGGGCCGCGGCCATCGTCGGGTGAGCAGCGAGATCAATCATCGCGACAAGCACAAGTATCGTTCTCATGAACACTCCTTATTCTGCTGATAAAGACCATGACACTCTGTCCTCACGCAGTCTGATGGCTGGAACTATAAGACTTCGCGTATCAAGAAGACAACCGCACATGGTCACAGTGAGGTGGCTCAGAAATAGCGGACACCTGGCTTAAGACAACCGCGCTGCGTCTCGAACTCGGGAGCCCGATAGCCGAGCGCTTGATGCAACCGCTGGAGGCAGCTCACCACAATCCCGTTCTCCCGTCGAAGCCGTGCCGTCCGATGGCGGCCGCATCTCAGTCCGGCTCGTTTCAGCACGTGCCATATCTGACGAGCCTCATATGCTTCGCGCGTCTGCTGATGGAGGACGCGCATCCGCTCGACGAGTTGCATGTTGGCTTGGATCCGAGCGCTCAGCCTTCGGCCTTGCCAGGCACAGTAGCCACTCCGGCGGACCCGTAATACACGGCATATGGGAGCTAGTCGCGAAACTCCTGCTGATGGGTCTGCATGAAGGTGTACTTCACTGGGACTCCCTAGCAAAGTACGCCGAGGTATTTATTTCATTGGCTCGCTCCTCCGTGACGCGGGCCAATTCACGCTTGAGCCGAGCGAGCTCGGCCGTGCGTGCCTTCCGCTCGCCGGAGCCCGGAAACGCCCCCGGCACCTCGGGCCTGAAACTCCCGCTGCCACGTGTAGCGTTGATTATGCCGGATGCCTAATTCGCAGTTCAGCGCCGAGGCCGACCGACTCGCGCTCGCTAACAACTGTGCGGTCTTGCGTTTCAATTCTGACGTGTACTGCCCGCACATGCCCATCATACACCTCCAGGGGAATCCTGTCCCCGTTTCTAAGGTGTCTGTCAAATCCAGGCCGCCTTACTCTCCAACATTACCTTCGTGACGAGGCAACAGAGGTGAGGTCAGTTGAAAGGCCGTAGGTCCAAAACCCGGAAGCGTATTCGCCAGAATATGGCTAAGCACGACGTAGATGGTTGCAGATCGTTCGCAGGAGTAGAATGGTCAATGTCGGACAGGCTCCTTTGCATCCCCTACCAGTTATGCTACAAACTTGCCGAAAGATAGCTGGGCTCGCTCGAAGGTTGCTCACATGACGATAGGACGGCATTTACAATCCCTCACGTGGTTGATCCTGGCAGGAGGCGTCTTCAGCCTGACCGTAACCGGCTGTCTCTCTCCCAGTACGCTCAATCGCGCCGTGACGACCTACGATGAGGCGATCACGGATGCCATCTCCAAACAACTGCTCATCAACATCGCCCGGGCCCATCAGCATCAACCGATCCACTTTACCGGCGTGTCGAATATTGCCGCCACGTTCGATTTTCGTGTCAACGCCGGCGCGACTCCGGCGCTCACGGGAGAGGCCAGCAGAGCGCTCATGCCAGTCTTCGGCGGCAGCATGGCGGAGAACCCCACCATCAGTATTGTGCCGATCGAAGGGGAGGAGTTTACGAAGCGGCTCTTGACCCCCTATCAGGAAACCAAGTTCCTCCTCTTGCTTCGACAGCGATACGACATCGATCTACTGCTCCGGCTCATGGCTCAGGAACTGCGGGTCACGGAGTTTGGCCAGGAAGTGGCTTACCACAATACACCGGCAGATCGGTCTGGCTACGAGATGTTCCGTCGGGTGGTCACGCACCTTTCGGCCATTCAGGACCAAAACCAGCTCTATGCCGAACCCCTCATCTACAATCGCACCTGGATTATTCCCGCCAACTCGGTCACAGCCGAAGGCTTTCAAGCTTTAGTGAAAGAATATCTCGTCACCTACAGCCAAAAAGACAATGCCTATACTCTCCGCAAACAAGTTGTAGGACGCACGCTCATCACCAACTATGACCCTGACACGCTCTCACCTGACGAACGAGCCGGGTTGGTCGACGAAACGGAGGAGGGGCACCTCAACGACGTAGCCTTCGACATCCGTCCAGGGCATGTCGGGGGGGAATACCCCCTCAAGGGAGAGTTTCGACTGCGGAGCTTCAATACCATGCTCAAATTTCTGGGCCGGTCGCTTGGAGAAGATCCCGAATACCACGTCGACAAAGATCCGAGGACCCCGGCAGTCCAGGAAAATCCTCTCCACACCATGGAACTCGTGCTGTCGGATAGCAAGCCATCGGAAGCCGACCCGTCGATTCAGTTCAATGGAAAATATTACGCTGTCAACACCACCGGACCGCTGGCACGCTGGAATCGCCAGGCCTTCCAAATGCTGTATTTCTTGTTTCAGATGACCGTCAGCGAAGTACCTCGCGTCGGAATCCCCAGCATCACCATTGCGAAGTGACGCAGCTATAGTCATCCACCTCATCTGCCCCCGATTTTTCCCTGATCCTTTTATGACACGAGTACTGAGAAAAAACTTGTATCGCGGGAACCAGAAAAGGTACCGAAAGTCTGTGTGCTACGAACGCAACCATCTTTGTAGGGATGGAAGCGATGCTTCACCAACGATGAGGGTAGGTCCCTCGAAGTCGGCGTACAGGCGCAGACTTCAAACCACCGCAAGCGGCGTGGATTAAGAGTCGTTGTCTGACACCAGTTGTCAATAGTGGTCGCCATGAAGTGCAGCCTCACGCCGCCGGCTGTTGACGGGCCCACTGCTGGGCAAATGCCGTGGGCGAGCGATTCCCGAGCCGAGAGTGCCGCTGCTGCCGGTTATAGAAGATCTCGATGTACTCCGAGATCTCGCGCCGAGCCTGCTCACGGATCTCGTAGCGCCGGTGATGCACCCGTTCGTCTTCAGCGTGCCCCAAAAAATTTCCATCGGAGCATTATCGTAGCAGTTGCCTCGCCGACTCATGGACACGGTCATGCCGAACTGGTGGAGCTGATCTTGATAGGTCAGGGCACAATACTGAGAGTCACGATCGGAGTGGTGGATCAGTCCTGGACGGGGATGCTTCGCCCTGACCGCCTTCTTAAGGCGTCGCGCACCAAGTCCGTCGTCATCGGGCCCCCGTCGCATGACCGACGACTTCACAGGTGAACAGATCTTTGATTTTCCGCAGCCGCTTGATGCGCTCGACTCCGGCGGGGAACCCGTCCGCGCGCAGTTCGGCTTGCAACCGTTCCGGACCATACGTCTGGCGAGTCCGTACATGGGCGGCGTGAATCGCCACTTCCAGCCGCGCATTCTCCTGGGCGCGTGTCGAGGGACGGCGGGTGCGCCAGGCATAATACCCGCTTCGTGACACGTTAAGGACCCGACACAACAGCACCAGGGGATACTGAGGACGCGGCGTGCTCATGAGCGCGTACCGGGCAGCTGCACCTTCGCAACGTACGCGGTAGGTTTTTTTAAGATGTCGCGCTCCATCCGCGCTTCAGCAAGATCACGTTTGAGCCGGGACAGCTCTGTTTCTAGCTCCGTCACGGGCCGTCGGGCTCTTGCCCACTGTCGCAAGCTGGCCGTGCCGAGCTCGCCCCACCTAGCGCTCGAGCGGTTTCCCTGACATGCTCAGGCGCCCGGCGGCTTCCGGAATCGTCACCTGCTGTCCCAGGACTAGCCGCACGGCCCGCTCTCGGAACTCCTTCGTATACTGCTGTCGCGGGACCTGTTCCATCCCACACCTCTAGACCTCTCAGTGTAGGTTGCTTTTTCGAGCTTACCTCATTGGCCGAGGGGCGACGATCGCCGAACAATGCGGCTCACAAGATCGGGGCGAATATGGCAACAACCGTGTCCAAGAAATTGTGAGCAGTACACCCTCTTGTAGTCAGAGTAAGTTATTTCTTGCAGTCGCCCGCTACTTTGACGCGAGAAAGTGTGAATTAATCGACTTTGCTCTGCCTCATCTGCCCAATAGTGCTTCCAGGAGCATAATTTGCTGCTTTACAGAGGACAGCTCCTCCGACAGTCGATCTCTCTCTTTTGGCTGGTGCTAGCAACTGCCAGTTCGGCCACAAGCTGCTCTTTTTTCTCTTGTAGCCGGCACAGGTCATGTTGTGCCGCCGCACGCTAGTCTGAGATATTCTTGTCTATTTTCGTTGAGGCCTCGGATGCCACGGCTGTGGCGGTGGGAGGGCACCAATAGCCGGACCGTCCTTTGTCAAAACAACCGCTAGATTGCTTGATATGGGCATCAAGCTGCTTCAGAGAAGAACAACCTGTCACGAACATCAAGCCCGTTACGACCATGGCAGTTATAAGCGTTCTCATAATAACTAATAGCTCCTTTCTTTTTATAATGTTCCCTTTCACACCTGCCCGGAATTTGTCTCATAAGTTTTCCATTCTTTGGGGGTTGGCGGCAGTCGTACTAGGGGGCATGCTGCGTACCGAGCTTGCGGCCGTTTAAGTATTGCGCCGCACTCAGGACGATCGCAAACTCCGGGGAATGGTCAGACTGTTCTGGTAGGAATCTATGGGATAGAAATGAAGATGCATAACGAAACCTCCTGCTCGAAAGGTTAAATTCCCTAAAAGGCCATGTACCTCAGTACATAATCTCCCGGGCTTTTATCCCTCCGTGGAGCCCCGTTATGCGAGGCCGAAAACACTTGGTCCAGACGCTCCTTCCTGCAAGGAAGAAAGCCGGAACCCTAGTTTTCAGTTTTGAAACACTATTCCGAAAACACTAGTGCCAAGCCATACCAAAGTCAAGTTTCCTACGCACCTTAGTCTGAGATTTTTTTGTCTATTGTGGTTGAGGCCTCGGATGCCACGGCTGTGGCGATGGAAGGGCACCAATAGCCGGACCGTCCTTTGTCAAAACAAACAGTAGCTTGCTTGCTATAGGCATCAGACTGCTTAAGATAAGCACAACCTGTTACGACCATCCAGCCTGTCATGACTATGACAGTTATGAGCGTTCTCACAATAGCACCGTCCGGCATTTGTCTGTTTGGCATGTTCCTCATGGCTCTCCTCCTTGGCTATGTGCCCATATGTTAAATACAGAATAACCCCGGAACATGAAGAGATCGTGAGGAGAAGATGAAAGAGTCTTCATGAAAATAGTAAACTGTCGTGCAAAACAGTCAACTTACAGGCCTGGAAGACGGACCGGAATGGTCCAAGCGATGGGTGTCCAGTCGAGAAAGCAACTAACCGCCTTCGAGGTAATCACGGAAATGTGAGGAGATAAGTGTCGCCACTTCTCGGATCCGACAATCACGGTGCTGTCACATCCGCACTGATTCAGGCTCCAGATCACGCACCCCCGGACGGACCTCATGCCCCCGTTATTATACACGACGTGCTAAGTGTTGCCGCATTTGCAACTTAAACACCGCATGAATACTGTGCTTCACGGCCCATTATGCGGCGTTATTTATGTCGCCATGTTTAGAATGCGACAATTGTCTAAGTGTGCACTTTACCAGGCGAAGATTGCCTGTTCCCATGTAGTGCTCCCCTGAAATCAAGCCACCTGGGTTGACCGTTGCGCGCGGTATTGGACCGGACTCCGATAGCCCAGGGTGCTGTGTGGCCGTCCCTCGTTGTACCAGTGGAGCCAGTCCCGAATGATCCGTCGCGCCTCCTCAAACGTCTGAAACGTGTGTTGCCAGACACACTCCTCCTTCAGACTCCGAAAGAACCGTTCGATGATCCCGTTCTGCTCCGGCGTATACGGCGAGATAAATTCCTGCTGCAGCCGATAGTTCCGACAGGCCTGCCGAAAGCGCCGGCTTTGAAAGATCAGTCCATTGTCGCTGCGGAGGACCGGCGCGGCCCGTGGACGCAGGGTTCCAAATCGTTGCAGACACGCCGCTTCAACGGCTCGTTCTGCCTCCTTGGCCCAGCTGCGTAACGCAAACTCGTACCCCATCACTTCCCGATCATGACAGTCAATCACCGCGGCCAGATGCGCCCAGCCATCCTGCCCACAGGAAATATGCGTCACATCCATCGCCCATTGTTCGTTGCTCCGGCTGGCCCGGCTCACCCAGCCCTGCACGCGGGGGCGTGGGGTGGTGACGCGTTGATGCACAAGCCACCCCTTCTGCTTCAGCACGCGATAGACGGCTTTGCGATTCACCAACAGACGGTCTCGAAATCGCAGCTGCACCCAGAGTCGGCGATACCCAAACGTCGGATGCTGCTGAATCCAATATCGCAATCGCTCCAGCCACGATGGCTCTGTACGGCCTCGGCGTCGATCCGCGCAGGGGGCTCGATGCTTAACCAGATCGGCTCACGCGGAGCACCTGGCAGCTTCGACGCTCGGAGACACCCGACACCGTGCCTCTCACGCGTCGGATGTCTTCCGGTCCAAAGGGTAGGGTTTCAACGCCTCCCGAAGGATGTCGTTATCCAGGACGAGATCCCCAATCTTCTGTTTCAGCTTCTTGATCTGCTCATCCTTGAACGCCTCTTCATCCCTGGGCCGACTCCGGAGTGCGTTCTCGGCTCCCTGGAGAAACTTCTCCCGCCAGTCTTCGATCTCGGCCACCGTCAGCCCATGCAGCCGGGCTGCCTCCGCCACAGAGCTCGGTTCTGCTGTTTCTCCTGCCATCGCCACCTCCTCGGCCCATGTCCGGACCTTGTCCTAGAGGTGGCCTCAATTTCAAGGGGAGCAGGATACCCACTCCGTGTTGAACAGATTTTGGACGTACAAAAACACCTCCATCCGGCCATGAGGAAGCCGCATCGGAATGAGATACCGCTCGGACAGATCAAACGTGATCCACGAGGGAGCCTTGATACCTTGATACTATGATCCTCGAGTAGAGGCCGAACTCCCATGTATGTGGCCTGAAGTTGCGAAGTGAGTCCTTCCGGCCATTTCAGAATCGCAGCTCCGTAGGCAATGTATTCTGGCGCCAATGGAATCGCCTCACCGGTGCGGAACTCGGCGTGCGTCCATGTAAAGCTACCGTTGACGTAGAGCGGGCCCCAGACTTTACCTCGAGCAGCGACTTCCACACCTTGGCGCCTGGTGGCACCACGAATCTCCGTGGTTCCCTCGTCGCCGACGAGGTCGAGTTCCGCCCGCAACGGGATCTCGCCGAAACCATCCCATTTGGAATAGAGAAAAGTCCCCTTCATGCTGAGTTCGTCACGCCCGGTCAGAAGGTCGTGATTTTGCCCAATAGATTGGTCCGAACATACTGGTTGTCGATGATATACGGGCCATTGGTATAGTAGCCTTCGGCAGCGAACAGGCTGCGCACCCGCTCTTTGGTCGGAGAAAACATCAACATGTATCGCTGCGTGCTGAACTCTCCACCGGCCCTTGGATGATTCCTTCCTTTACCGCCTGACGTGTTCGGAAATTGATCGACCCTGCTGTCGCAAAATCTCCGTACTCCGGCAGATAGGTGCCCTTATTGACTTCGACGCCTTCGATCGTTTCGGGAATGATAAAGTTCAAATCGGCATAGCCTTGTCCGTGTGCATGACTGCGCAGATTGATCGGCATTCCATCAAGGAAGAACGCGACATCCGTTCCATGGTCAGCATCGAAGCCACGGAGAAAATACTGGTCTGCTTTTCTGGCTCCACCAGAATGCTCGACGGCCAGCATTCCCGGGTTAGCCGAAGAATCTGGGCAGGCCTACCCTGGGGCTGCAAGACAATTTCTTTATCGGGAATGAACTGCTGAGAGGATGCCGCCACCGGTTTGTCACCGACGACCGCCACTTCCGGCACCTCCAGTTCGGGTACGTCGGGGTCATGGGCACGGGCTTTTTCCAGAACACTGACGCCGACCGCCAAGCGACGATGAACGTCATTGCGCGCGTCATGAACGCTGTGGACGGATGAGACGCCCACGATGGTCTCTCGACAGTCAGCTCATCGACCGGCGTAGACCCTCGTGGTCTCGCAACTCTGAACGTGGGGGAAAAGCGGCTAAACTCGACAGGTCGCCTGTACGGCGACTCGGACGCGTGAAAGGCACTCGTCGATCAATGTCTCCATCGTGCGGTCCTCAGTCCCCACGATTTCGACCCGGACCCGATTCAACGGCAACAGCACCTTCTTGGCCTTCGCCTCAAGAATCGTTCGGGCGACTTCAGGCGTGACTTCACCCAACATGGCGCCCGGCAATACCATGTTCAACGACCCCACAATGACATCGGCCGTCGGCACCATTCTGGAGATCGCCTCGACACCAGAAGCGACGTGTTCAGCTCCCGCCTCCCTCATTGCCTCGGCAGCCGCGAGATTGGTTCCCAGCGCAACGATCTGGCAATCGAGACCTAACGTCTCGCGCAAGCCCGACACCAGCCGAGAACCCAACCCTCCACCACGCCCGTCAATGACACACACACGCATGACTTAGACCAAGCCTTTGCCGGTCGTGGTCATCGTCAGTTTACCGTGCTTCACTCCTTTCACACTCACCAGCGCATCAGCCACTTTTCGAATCTCCGACCCCTTACCCTTGACGACCAGCACCTCGAGACAATGGTCATGATCGAGATGCACATGCATGCCGGAAAGAATCTGACCATGGTGGTCGTGCTGAATGTCCGTCAGCTTGCCGGTCAGGTCTCGTACATGGTGGTCGTACACGAACGTGATCGTGCCGACCGTTTCTTTGTTTTCGTCCCATTCCTGCCCGACCAGGTTGTTCCGGATCAGATCGCGTAACGCTTCGGATCGGTTGGTGTACTTCCGCCGTTCGATGTGACGATCGAACGCGTCCAACAGGTGATGGTCGAGCGAGACGCCGAAACGCATCAACTTTTTCACCGTTATCCTCCTTCTCAACGGTAGCACGATTTATATTTTCATAGCACTGCACAACCAAAAGATCAACCCCCTGATTTCGACTCACGAAGATCTGCGGCAGTGCACCGGCAATGGATCGCGGCCGCCCGAGAGGCTGAGCAGTCTTTCATGGAAGCCTTCAGGTCGCATCCAGATTCAGCACTTGCTCGGCGCCTATGACCCCCCTTGACTTCCCGACGGGACAATTTATCTCTGGGCCGTTGCTGATACTTAACCAGGTGGATTGGTGTAAGGCCCAACTGGCGGAGTACTGGCGGCATAGATTGCCCCACCCCTGTTCGGCCCATTCACGGTCCATTCACATCAACTCAACCCATAACAAACCTCTCGCGGAGAGGAGAAGGAGTGTTATGAGCACCTATTTGCCGAGTGTGATCTCCACCATTCGGGCCGATGCGTTCAATCGCCAGGTCGACCGGCTGTTCAATGAGGTCTTGCGAGACTTTGATGTAGCCGATCAGACGTGTGTTCCCGCGTCTAATGTCTGGGAAGATGACGGCGGGTTCTATGTTCAGATGGCACTGCCCGGCTGGGAGCCCCAGGACATCGCCCTGGAAGTCAAGAACCAGGTACTCGCTGTAAAGGGTGAGCGGAATGTCGAGGTTAAAGACTCGGAGAAATACCACGTGCGCGAAATTCCCGACGGGCGGTTCACACGGCTCTTCCGGCTACCATCCTTTGTCGAGGAGGAGAAAGCGACCGCCACGCACAAGCACGGTTTGTTGACGATCAGCTTTCCGAAGCGGGAAGAGGCCAAGTGCCGGAGAATCATGATCGAAGAACCATAGACACGTTAAACCTGTTCCAGTGTGACCGAACGAGGGGCCGCACTCAATGCCGCACATTCAGGGCGGCCCTTTTGGTCCAATTCCGGTGACAGGTACAGAAATCCTTGTGCCGAGGACAGCGCATAGGTAGATGTGAGGGAAGTGATTGGGGACAACCATGAGACTACAAAGATGGTTCAGGCGATGGCGCTCTGACTTGAAGGAACAAGAGCACCAACCGGAAGGGCGTTGCGCGCTGGGAGCTTCCAGTAGACTGAACCGGTTCTGGCGGAGACAGCGAGGGAGCCGAACGCGAGAGCATCACGAATGTTCAAGCAAGCCTTGCGTGAGCCCCTTGGCCCCCCGCCTATTCTGAGGCTACGACGACGTGCGCCATAGATCAAATTGAGGAGAGGAGGTGAACACGATGATGGATGCGAGTACGGTCATTTATGCCGGACTAGTGATAGGGGGTGCGATTGTGGTGCTGCTGATGGGACTGTGGACGCTGTCCACCGAATCTAGCACCGTGTCCATCTCCGGATCACCGGTGCGAACAACAGCGCACCAGATGGATTTCACGTCGCTTCCAGAGGCGGCATAAAGGCAACCCAATGTGTCGTGAGTCGACGCGGGCGGACGGTAATGAACGGTCCGCTCGCGATCGTTTTCTTTCGGTCATCCGTTATCGGTCATGAACCGTGAACTCTGAGGATCTTGCGAGGTGGTGATTTGAATCGCGAGAGGCCTGAGAGGTGTGTGAACGACCATGAAAGCATTCCATAGGTATATGGTGATCACCCTGTGCTGCGGAGGAGCTCTGTTCGTATCCGACGTGGCCATGCTGTGGTCGTCTTCGCACATGGCATCGGCTCAACCGACAACGGCCATGGCTCAATTTGGCAATGGACCGGCGACAGAAACGGCGCTTTCCGGGCAGCCGTTTGTGGCGATTGCGAAGCGCGCCAAAGCTTCTGTCGTCAACGTCTCGTCCATCAAGAAAATGAAGGAGGACCAGCGTTTCTCAAACCCGTTCTTCGACGACCCATTTTTCCGCCGATTCTTTGGTGAGGAGTTCGAGCGCCGGATGCCCACCCCGCGCGAGTTTCAGCAGCAAGGCTTGGGCTCCGGCGTCATCGTAACGTCGGATGGCTACATTATCACCAACAATCATGTCGTCGAGGGGGCCGATGAACTGAGCGTCTCCTTACCGGACAAGCGAACGTTCAAAGCCAAGGTGATTGGGACCGATCCCAAGACCGATGTAGCCGTCATTAAAATCGATGTGTCAAACCTCCCGGCGTTACCATGGGGCGACGCCTCTCAATTGGAGGTCGGTGAAATTGTGCTGGCGGTCGGTAATCCATTCGGGCTCAGCCAAACAGTCACTATGGGCATTATCAGCGCGATCGGCCGCGCCAATGTGGGCATCGTGGACTATGAAGACTTCATTCAAACCGATGCGGCGATCAACCCTGGAAATTCCGGAGGCGCCTTGGTCAACCTCAAGGGTGAGCTCATCGGGATCAATACGGCGATTTTTTCTCAAAGCGGCGGTTACATGGGTATTGGTTTCGCAATCCCAAGCAATATGGCCAAGAGTGTGATGCAGAGTTTGATCAAGCACGGCAAAGTGATACGAGGCTGGATGGGCGTGTCCATTCAAGACGTTACACCCGATTTGGCGAAGGAATTTGGCGCGGCCGAGAACAAAGGCGCGTTAGTGGGAGACATCATGGAAGACAGTCCGGCCTCGAAAGCCAAGCTCGAGCGTGGGGACATCATTACGACCTATAATGGAGTTACAGTTCGAGACTCCAATCACCTGCGTGGTTTGGTGGCGGATACTGCGCCCGGGACGACAGCACGCCTATCCATATGGCGCGACAAGAAGACCCTGGATCTCAACGTCACCATCGGTGAGCTGCCCAAGGAATTGATCAAAGCCACCCGAGACGGAAGCGGGAAAGGGGAGCATGCACTCGCCGGCGTCACGGTGGAGAATGTCCGTCAGTCCGGTCGCTCGAAGCCGTCCTCCGGCGTGGTCGTGACGGATATCGAGCCGGAGAGCTTGGCCGAACGTGCCGGGCTACGGAGAGGTGATATCATCCGTGAAATCAATCGGAAGCCTGTCAAGGACGTGAGAGATTTTGAGCGCCTGACGAGCCAGCTGTCTCCTCGCTCGCCCGTATTGCTGTTAGTGAACCGAGGAAACGGCACAATTTTCCTGTCGATCAGCGGGGAACGCTGACAGAAGGAGTCGCCGCGGAGATATTTCCAGGATCGAGGTGAGCCGTCTGACACGTCGCGACGGCGACCTGACTGCTGCCGTCGTTCTTCAGTGATTGGGAAAAGCTTTCCTCCGGTTCATCTCGTCCATAATAGGCTTGAGTGGAGTAGAGTGAGGCGGAGTTGGGCCCAGACGCATCCGTTCAGAACACACCTCAATCAGCCAGAAGGTAGTGCCGGCTCACCTCGGGTTGCCCTCTCAGCTGAGACACCCGCAGGCCCTGCTTGGTCAAGCTATCCCCTAGTGATTCCATAATCTCCGCGAGATTGAGTTTCAATTGAAGCTCCTTCTTGTCTCGAACTTCCTCCGGGAATGTCTTGAGCGCACTCCAGGCATAGACCGACTCCTCCATCGATTGCCAGATCGGATAACCGTTGATGGTCTCGAATGCGCGGGCTTCTACTCGGACCGGACGCATGGCGACGCCGAACAGGTAGCCCCCACCAAACCATAAGGGAGTGCTGGTCAGTAATTCTAATCCGACATTCGCGCCCAGACAGATCGGATTCCAGGACGTGGCAATCCCCAGCGCAATGCTCTCCGCTGTCATATCGGTGAGCATTCCGGCCATCAACCACTGCCAACGGATTTTCCCATAGTCCAGGATACTGCCGGTGATGACGAGATCGACTCCAAGGCGACGACGGAATACTGCCAACTCTCCGGCAGTCGGAAGCGTGCCCGGTTTCAGTTGTAACTCTTCAGCCAATATGTCTGTTTGTTCGAGCGGAGCGATCCGAAATCCTTGCCCCGCCGCCAATCGGCTCACGAGTAACCAGCGCGCTTCTTGTTGAGTCTGCGATAAAGCCGCAGCCAGTTGGGTCGCTTCTTCCTCGGGCAATAGAACTCCCTCCACGGTCTGCACGGTGGAGAGTTTGGTGATTTCTAAATCAAAGCCGAACCGCAAGACGGCGACATAAGGGCGTTCTCGAAAATCTTCCACCTTGGATTGAACCGCAGGGTCAAAGGCCACACAACCTGCGAGGAGAGCAAGGAACGTCGATGCGATTAGAATGAGGCGACCATAGTTTGAATCCGACCCCATGACTATCTCCCGCCAGCGACGGTTGAGAAAACCCGCATGGACCAGGCTTGTTCACATCCACGCGGAGCCGTACCTTGGTGAGAGATTCAAATACGATAGACCGACAATTGTTGGTAGAGCGGCAGAGAAAAAGGACCGTGTCGCCGGAATCGGGCACACAAAGGGATCGGCCTTTCGGAAGGAGCGCCTGCCGGTTGAACAACCGCGCTTGGCGCCGAGGTGGAGTTGAGGGTTTCGAGACCTGAGAGATCAGACTTCAGTCCTGAGGCTAACTGCGCCAGAGCTTCTTCATCGAAATCTTCGCCCTCCTGTGCGTCTTCAACAACCGCTGGGAAGATATGGGACTCATCGATCAGTTCCAGGCAACCAAAGAACGCCCAGAGTGAAAGAAGGCTCCACAGGGTACAGCGAAGGATCGAGGTCCGGCGGTTCATTGACATGGGAGAATCTTATGCAAGCCCCGGAGCGAGGTCAAGCTGTCGCGGATCGGCCTGAAATGTCGGGAGATTCGTATGTGGGCATCTTCGAGTTCGGTCCAGGACAGCCCTTTATCGCTGCAAAATCACCTGTATTTTTCAATAATCAGTTTCACTCTTCGGAAAGCATCGAGCCCATTGGCTCATTGCGGCCCACACGGCCATCCCCTGACCTCTCCTCAAAACCCCATGCCGAAACCCGATCATTACGCTGCCCCCCAGAGGACCCTTAATCTACAGGGGACACATCACAGGAGGATTTATTCGCCTTGAATCGGGATGTACAGGACATTGCCCTGTCGGTTCACGAGCAGGAGGGCGAGGTCGGTCGGTTTAAGCGGATCGGCAAGGCGTTGGAGAGCGGCAAAACTGTGTATAGGCTGTCGGTTCATTTCGAGGACCACGTCACCCGGTTGCAAACCGGAGGTTTCCGCTAAGCTGCCCTCTTCAATGTCCGTCACCACCACGCCGCTATTGACGGGCAAGTCCATCTGCCGTGCCAGCGGAGGGGTGACGTCATCAAAAACCACGCCCGCGAGGGGGTGGACCGTGGACACGGCCGACGATGCGATCTGACTTTTCTTCGTTCGTTCTCTGGGCGCTTCTTGAACAATCAAATCAGCCTGGTACTGCTTCCCATCCCGGATGAGATCCAGGCGGTGTTTGCTGCCGATGGGCGATTGCGCCACCAAGTTCCGCAGTTGGCCGCTGTCCATGATATCCCGGCCGTCGAAGCGCACCACCACATCGCCGCGCTTCAAGCCTGCTCGCTCCGCCGACCCCTTGGAATGCACGTCTGTAACGATGGCTCCTTTGACATCCGGAAGACGAAAGATTTTCCCCAGTGGCGGACTCACGTCCTGCGTCGAGGCTCCGAGGAATCCCCGTACCACACGACCCGTTTTAATAAGGCTCTGCATGGCGGCACGGGCCATGTTGCTGGGAATCGCGAACCCGACACCCACGCTGCCGCCGGTCGGACTCGCGATGGCCGTGTTGATCCCGACCAATTCGCCATAAATATTGACCAGCGCGCCGCCGGAATTCCCCGGGTTGATGGGCGCATCCGTCTGAATGAAGTCCTCGAAATCCGCCACTCCGACGTCCGCACGACCGACCGCGCTCACGATGCCGAACGTGACCGTGCGGCTCAATCCCAGCGGATTACCGATCGCGAGTACGAAATCGCCGACGGCGAGATGGCTCGAATCCCCCCAAGTAGCGATGGGAAGGTTCAACGCCTGAATCTTCACGACGGCCACGTCGGTCTTTGGATCCGTGGCGACGACCTTTCCTTTGTATTGGCGGCGATCCGCCAGAATCACTTCCACATCAACGGCATCGGCGACCACATGGTTATTCGTGATGATG
>CAYXKP010000101.1:0-16041 GCA_964465695.1 uncultured Nitrospira sp. | reverse complement strand
GTGTAATCCTTATACACGGCTCCGTCGATGCGGACGCCGATTCCGCCGGGCGAGAGATACGCCGTGACGGTGCCCGTGCAGGGCAGGAAATTGTTTTTGGGGTCTTCCGCATTGATCCGGCACTGAATCGCGTGGCCTTGCAGGATGACGTCCTTTTGCTGGATGCTGAGCGGCAGGCCCGCCGCGATCTTAATTTGATTCCGCACGATATCAATCGCCGTGATCTGCTCCGTTACCGTATGTTCCACTTGGAGGCGGGGATTCATCTCGATGAAGTAGAACTTGCCCTGTTGATCGAGTAGGAACTCCACGGTTCCCGCGTTGTCGTAGTTCACCGCGCGCGCAATGGCGATGGCGGCGTTGCCCATCTCTTCCCGGAGCTCCTGCGTCAGAATCAATGAGGGGGCGATCTCGATCAACTTCTGGTGTCGTCGCTGGATCGAACAGTCCCGCTCACCGAGATGGATGATATTGCCGTGCCGATCACCCAGTACTTGGAACTCAATATGATGCGGCCGCTCGATATATTTTTCGATGAACACGCTGCCGTCGCCGAAAGAGGCCTGGGCCTCGCGCGCGGCGACCTCCATGTTCTCCCGCAACTCGTCGTCGGACCGGACCACGCGAAGCCCGCGGCCGCCGCCACCGGCGCTCGCCTTGATCATAACCGGGTAGCCCGCTTTTTTTGAGAACGCCAAAGCTTCCTTGACGTTGCTGATGGCTCCTTCCGTACCGGGCACGATGGGAACGCCCGCTGATTCGGCGAGTTCGCGCGCCTTGACCTTGCTGCCCATCAGGGTAATGGCGTGCGTGGACGGACCGATGAAGGTTATGCCGGAAGCCTGGCAAAGCTCAGCGAACTCCGCATTTTCCGAGAGAAATCCGTACCCGGGATGGACGGCGTCGGCCCCGATCCGTTTAGCCAAGTCGACGATCTGGTTGCTATCCAAGAAACCCTTTACCGGTCCAGGTCCGACTAGGTAAGATTCGTCCGCTTTTTTTACGTAGATCCCGGTTGAATCCGCTTCGGAATAGATCGCCGCGGTGGCGATGTTCAATTCGCGGCAGGCGCGGATGATCCGCATGGCAATCTCACCGCGATTGGCGACTAAGATCTTCTTGAACATGTCAGAGCCTGTCAGCTCTCGCGTGGAAAGGAATGAATCTGAAAAACGAAGGCGTAAGCTAGCATAGGATCAGGAGACCTGTCGAGGGAGAAGCGCCGGCTCGAACTCGGAATTCCTCGTCAAACGTAGCGTTATTCTGTCCGTCATCAACAATCGGGTCGCCACTCGCGCCGGCGTTGTGTAGAATGTCCTCACGTCTCGCCGGGGCGGCGGTGCTCCTTAACTCAAGAGCAGGGTTCCTTGATGGCCGGATGCTTCCTGTGCAGTGGGACAGGGGTGCAACCGTGAAGGTTGTTGGGCATACGCCGGGAGAGGGGTGTTCATTTCATGACAAGGATTGGTCGGTGGATGAGAGGAGGACTGATTCCTCTACTCGCTCTTATCTTGATAGTAGGATTTCACTCCTCTCCGGCATGGAGCGAAACCCCTGCACCGTCCGTTCACTGGGGAAGTATGTCATTCCCCGACCAGTATTCCACCATTACAGGGGGACTGACCCTCAATCGGTTTACCCCCATAGACGGGCTGGGGAACAGGTATGATTCCACGGTAGGGACCACACTCGGCTTCAACTTGATCACGATGAGTTGGACCCAACATTGGGGAGGAAATTGGCAAGGCTGGAGCACGAATCTGACTGCCGGGATTAGTCCCACCGGGGACGAAATCACTCAGTACCTTCAAAACAAATTGGTCCATCAACTGCGCGGGCTTCCCAAAGTCCCCAGTGTGGACCCTCGTATAGAGACCGACGCGATGATCGATGGTTCGGTGACGCGATGGGTTTCCCTGTTCGATCGTAAGGTGCTCTTTGCAGGGGGAGGATTTTCCGTTGGGACCATTTATCAACAGGGATTCCTGCGAGCCGGTGTGCGACGATTGCAGATCACCCCGTCGGTGTGGCGTTCGGAGAAATGGGGCGATCTCAACGTTCGAGCCTCCGCTATGGGACGGATCAGTTATCAGAGCGACGGGTCCGCGCTCCATGCCGTGAGAAATACTGCGGGACAGGTGCAGCCGTCGATTGCCGTCGGCCAGTACCGGACGACCGAGAAGGGCGAAACCATCCCGACCTGGGAAGTTGAATTTGCGCTCATGTGGGACTCCGGGATCTTCGTCAATGCGGCGGGAGAGAGCCAGAAGCATTTTGCCTGGTCAATAGCGGCTTCAGTCGGCCCGCTACGGTTCGAAACATGGAACGACAGTATGGGAAACATCGTGGAGCGAGATTACGGCCCCACGTACGGCGCGACTCTGACATTCGACGTCCTGCGAGCCTGGAACATCATCCAAGATTTTCGATCGAAATCTACTACGGACCAGCCGGCCTCCTCCTAGACTTGATCACCGCGCAGTGGAGTAAAGGATTTCCGTTGAGCAGTCTCAGTCGGCGACAATGTCGATACACTGTCCTTCCCCCTAGAATCTCGACGTTCATACCCACTTCCGTTGGACTGTCCCCCCACTAAGAGAAGATAGAAAATTTAGATCCATTGGTACAATCGGCTCGCCGATCACGAGGTCGTGGAACCGCTCGGAAAAACTTGAAGGTCGGCTGCCGGACCCGGTAACGCTGTTCTTAGCTCGCTGCGTCAGCACGAGAGTGACTTCAGTGACTTCCATGGACAAGTCGGGGCTGCGACAGGTGCATACCACGTCCGTTACTCCGGTGAATGGATCCCCGGAGGACAGCGGTCTGACATGCCTCCTTATCCTCGCTCGATTTCATGACCTGCCTGCCGATGGCTCGCAACTTCGGCATCAGTTTGCACTGTCCGGGCAAGTCCTTACGGATACCGATCTCCTCCGTGCGGCCAAACATCTGGGATTGAAGGCCGGCTTGCGCAAGATTGAGTGGAACAGTCTCCCCGCAACACCGTTGCCTGCCATGGCAAAGCGGACGGACGGCGGGTATGTCGTGCTGGCGAAGGTCGAAGCGGGAAAAGTTCTGGTCCAAGACCCAATCGAAGGGCGCCCGGTTGTTCTGTCCCGTGAGCAGTTTGAAGCGATGTGGATTGGAGAGCTTCTGCTCGTTGCCAAGCGGGCTCAGGTCCGTCCGCAAGACCTGACGTTCGATTTTACGTGGTTCATTCCCGCGATCGTCAAATACCGCACGTTTTTCGGCGAAGTGCTGGTTGCTTCATTCTTCCTTCAGCTGTTCGCGTTGTTGACCCCGCTCTTTACACAAGTCGTCATCGACAAGGTCCTTGTCCATAAAGGATTTACCACGCTCCATGTATTGGCCATCGGCATGATCGCGCTGGCGGTCTTTGACGCGATGCTGGGAGGACTCCGCACCTATCTCTTTGCTCATACGACGAATCGGATCGATGTGAGTCTTGGCGCACAACTCTTCCGACACATCCTGGCGCTTCCACTCGCCTATTTTGAAGCGAGACGAGTCGGCGATACGGTCGCACGTGTGCGCGAGCTGGAGCAGATTCGCCAATTCTTGACCAGCCATGCGGTCACCGTGGTATTAGACGTGGCCTTCACGATCGTCTTCCTGGCCGTGATGTGGTTCTACAGTTCCACGCTCACACTCGTGGTCATGGCGTCACTTCCGGTGTATGGATTGCTGTCGATCGCCATTACTCCGGCGATCCGAGCGCGCTTGCATGAAAAGTTCAATCGGGGCGCCGAAAACCAGGCGTTCTTAGTCGAAGCGGTCAGCGGGATCCAAACCGTGAAAGCCCTGGCGGTCGAACCTCCGCTCTTGCGGAAGTGGGAGGAACAACTGGCCGGCTATGTCCGGTCAAGTTTTCGTGCCACGAGCCTGATGATGATCGCCGGGCAGTCTGCGGCTTGTGTGCAAAAGGTGACCACTGTCGCCGTCTTGTGGGTAGGTGCCTACCGTGTGATCGAAGGCGACCTGAGTATCGGGCAGTTGATCGCGTTCAACATGCTGTCCGCGCAGGTGACAGGGCCGCTCCTGCGTTTGGTCAATCTCTGGCAGGAATTTCAGCAAGTCGGGATTTCCGTCCAGCGGTTGGGCGATGTGCTCAATACATCGCCTGAGCCTTCGTACAATCCGAATCGGACGACGCTTCCCCACGTGACGGGCCACGTGCGATTCGATGAAGTCACGTTTCGCTATCGGCCCGACGGCCCGGAGATCCTTCGCAAGGTGTCGTTTGCCGTCTTGCCCGGTCACGTCATTGGCATTGTCGGACGATCGGGGTCCGGGAAAAGCACGATCGCCAAATTAGTGCAACGTCTCTATGTGCCGGAACGGGGGCGTATTCTGGTAGACGGCGTGGATTTAGCTCAGGTCGATCCGGCATGGCTTCGCAGGCAAGTGGGAGTCGTGCTGCAGGAAAATGTCCTGTTCAACGGGTCAGTGCGGAGCAATATTGCATTGACGGATCCAGGGTTGGGGATGGAACAGGTGATTCAGGCTGCGAAATTGGCCGGCGCTCACGAGTTCATCCTGGAATTGGGGGATGGCTATGACACCGTGATTGGAGAACACGGGTGTACGTTGTCGGGAGGGCAGCGCCAGCGAATCGCCATTGCCCGGGCCTTGGTTACAAATCCTCGCATTCTGATCTTCGATGAGGCGACCAGTGCGCTGGATTACGAATCCGAAGCGGTGATTCAGCTGAATATGGCGCAGATCAGCCAGGGGCGTACGGTCTTCATCATTGCACATCGACTGAGTACGGTGCGGCCCGCCCATCGCATCTATGTCCTCGAAAAGGGAGAGATCGTCGAGCAGGGGTCGCATGACGAGCTGCTCCCTATCGGTGGGTTTTATGCGCGCTTACATGCGCATCAAGCATGTACGGGGTAGAGGGTTACGATGGCCTTCGGAGCGTTCTCACGACACTGGACTGTATGGAAAGCAGCGTGGCAAGCCGAATCAAGTCAGCCGGCAGGCCCGTCTGCTCACGGCGGACGTGCCACGGAATTTCTGCCGGCAGTGTTGGAAATCCAGCAGGCACCCCCCTCGCCGATCGGGCGAGCGGTCCTCTGGACCATATTGTCGGCCGTCACTGCCGGAGCGCTGTGGACTACAGTCGGTTGGATCGACATTGTGGCCACGGCACCAGGCAAGATCATCCCCAGCGGGTATTCGAAGATCATCCAGCCCTACGAAGCAGGGGTCATTGCCGCCATTCGCATCCAGGATGGACAAGCAGTGAAACAAGGCGATGTATTGATCGAACTCGACTCGACGCTCAATCGTGCCGATCGTGACCGGGCATCCAACGAATATCGAGCGGCCAAAGTGGAAGCGGCGAGATTGCGGGCCCTGATCAAGGGGCAGTCCACGTTTGAGGTCCCTCCCGACGCAGAGAGAGCCTATGTCCTGTTGCAACAACAGTTGCTGCGTGATCAGTTCGCGGAATACAGGGCCAAGACGGCGGCGGCTCGACATCTGGTTGATCAACGTCAGGCGGCAGTGGAGCAGACGCAAGAGAATATTCTCCGTTTGGAAGCCACGGTGCCGATGGAGACGGAACGTGCCGAGGCCTATAAGAAGCTGCTGGAGCATGACGCCGTCACAAAGATGGACTTCCTCCAGGCCGAAGGGCAGCGCATCGACAAGGCGCAAGAGTTGGCCGGGCAAAAGAAGCAGCTTCAACAAGATCAGGCGGCCTTCGCCGAGGCTGAGAAGCACTACCGGGCCATGCTGTCGGAATTTCAGCAAAGCAAACAGGCGGAGCTGTCGGTTCTTGAAACGAAGGCGGTCTCGCTCGCACAAGAAGTCACGAAGGCGGACCAAAGGGCTGGATTGCAGCGGCTGGTTGCGCCGATCAACGGCGTCGTGCAGCAATTAGCGGTGCATACCGTCGGTGGTGTCGTGACGCCGGCCCAGCAGCTCCTCATGGTCGTGCCGCAAGACCATCCAGTCGAGGTCGAGGCGCAGATTGAAAACAAGGATGTGGGCTTCGTAAAAGAAGGGCAACCGGTCGAAATTAAGGTCGAAACGTTCCAGTTCACGTTGTATGGCACGATTGCCGGCTCTGTGTTGACAGTTTCCGACGATGCCGTTCCCATCGAGAAAGTCGGGTTGGTGTACCCCACGAGAGTCAGTATGGATCGGTCGACGATGCAAATCGAAGGCAAACAGGTGAATCTCTCGCCCGGGATGGCCGTGACAGTTGAGATCAGGACTGGACAGCGCCGTATCATCGAATATCTGCTGAGTCCCTTGCTCAAATCGATGAAGGAAAGCCTGCGAGAGCGGTGAACGGATGGTGAAATCATCTGCTCCGCTTGGATTCTGCCTGCTAGCTGTCGGATTGTTTGCTGCAGACGTTGTATGGGCTGATGCTTCAATCGGCGGATCGAGCAATGGCCTGTTTCAACCCCTTTCGCAACCTCTTCAGCTCACCTTGAAAGGGGCATTGGCCGCTGCCGTTGATAATAATCCTGACGTCCTGTTGTACAAAGAACGAATTCTAGAAGCCAAAGGCCAGGTGCGGACACAATTGGGAGCCATGCTGCCCAATGTGTCCGCCAATATGCGACAGACGAGGCAGACACAATTTCTCGGAACCATCGGGCTCTCGCCGGTGCGTACCGATCCCTTCAGCATTTTTGATACACGGGTCAGCGCCACGCAGAATTTGTTCAGCCTCGGCTTGATTCAGCGGTGGCGGGCCTCACGGGAATCGCTACGGATGACTGAGCAGGAAGCAGAAGCCCGGAAATTCGACACGATGGCCAGCGTGGCGCTTGCCTATATGGAAGGGTTGAGGGCCACGGCTATGATCAAGATGCACGAGGCGAATCAGCATGTGATGAATGAGTTACTCGAGACTGTGAGACAGCGGCAACGTGGAGGGCTGGCCACAGGGCTGGATATTGCCCGGCTGGAAGCGCACCTGGCTGCGGAGCGGCAACAGGGATCATCTGCGCGGTATGATCTTGAACATGCCAAACTGAGCCTCATCAATCTTCTGGCATTGCCTATAGAGATGCCGCTTGCCTTGACCGATGAATGGCTGACAGATGTGTGGGATGTTCCGACGCCGCAAGGAGCGGTGGAAGAGGCCTTGAGCCAACGGCCGGAGGTTCAGGCCCAGCACACCCGTGTGAAAGCTTCGGAACTGACCTATTCTTCCATCACAGGGGAGCGGTTGCCGTCGCTGGTGGCTCAGGGAGAGTATGGGCTTATCGGCAATCGTTGGAACAACACGCTCGACACTTACAATATGGCACTGATCCTCCAGATTCCGATCTTCGACGGAGCCCAGCGTGAGGGCCGCATCGCTCAAGCCCGAAGCCAGTGGCAGCAAGAATCGTTACGCATGAGATCGGTGCTCAACCAAATCAAGATGGAAGTACATGATGCCCTCGCCTCACTGACTGCGGCAAAAGAACAGGTTGGTATCGCGCAGGCCGGATTACAGATGGCGACCAAGGAACTGGATCTTGCGCGAGAACGGTACGCCGTTCTGACCTCCACCAGCCACTTTGAACTCACCAATGGGCTCTCGTCAGTGGCCCGTGCCAGAGAAAACCTCGTCACCGCACTCTTTCAGCTCAACGCCGCCCGGGTCAATCTCGCTCGTGCGACCGGCAATTTGCATGCTCTTGAACGAGAAGCTGATTTGGGGAGCGGAAATAAGGGATAGCATCCAAATCAACGGGTTAGAGTCTGCATTGCCTTGACTTGGTCAGCCCCTTCACTCACACTCGTGGAAAAGGCCGCCTGCTTCGTATCGCTCAGAGGCTCAACGTACGGAAAAAGTACATTGAGCCCGTTCACTCTCTATTGGATTTGCAGACGACATTTTTGAACATCCTGTTGCAGGATTACTAACCAACGAATATGTACGACCAATCTGAAAGTGACCTCTTGCGCATGTTGGCCGATCGCATGGGGATTGTTGCCGACTACTATGATATTGCCGGAACACGCCATGTGACGACGGATGAGACGCGACGGGCTATTCTGCTTGCCATGAATGTGCGGATCGGGAATCGCGCAGAACTGATTGCGGAACTGGAGGCTTGGGATAATCGTTGGTGGCTACGAGGTTGTGAACCGGTCCATGTCCTTCGGTTCGGACAAGACGCAGGAGTCTGGTCGTTGTATGGGCCGTGTGAAAGCTCGGAGGAGTCGGCTCTTCAGGTTCGATGGTCGCTCGATGCAGAGAACGGTGAAACGCAATTTGAGCGCGCGGACGGGTCTGGCCTCCGAGTCGAAGAGACCCGTACGATCCAGGGACGCAGGTTTGTTCGTGTGGCGTTGGCATTTCCGCAAGACTTGCCGCTCGGTTATTACTCGGTCAAAGCTCACGCGAAGGGAGGTGGGATGAATACGGAATGCACGTTCCGCCTCATTGTTGCGCCGGAGCGCTGTTACATTCCTGATGAGCTTCTGCAGGGTGTCCGCTGGTGGGGCATCGCCTTGCAGCTCTATTCATTGCAAAGCCGTCACAATTGGGGAGTCGGAGATTTCCGAGATCTGGGTGACGTCATCGAATGGGCGGGAAAAGGTTTGGGTGCCGCGGTGATCGGGCTGAACCCGCTTCACGCTCTCAAGAATGCCAAGCCTTATCATGTTAGTCCCTACTCACCCGCCAGCCGCTTGTTCTTGAACGACTTGTATATCGACGTCACTCAGGTTCCGGAGTGCGGGACGAGCCCCGAGGCGCAAAATCGGCTTGCTGACCCCTCATTTCGTTCCCGAATCGATGAGGCTCGGCGATGCGAGTTGGTCGATTACGATGCGGTGAGGTCGACGAAACGTGAGGTCCTCGAGCTCTGCTATCGGACTTTTCTGCGGGACAATTTCGAAGGCGTCGAACCGGAGTTGAAGCCCACAACCGATCGGGGGAGAAGCTTTCATCTCTTCACGGAGCGGGAAGGGCAATCTCTGGCGCATTATGCGCTGTTCCAAGCGCTGGAAGAGGAACAGCAGGCCGTCCACCCGGCTGCGATTGTTTGGGACGACTGGCCCGAGCCCTATCGAACTCCCATCTCGAAAGCGGTGGAGGAGTTTCGATGCCGGCGGATGCCCCGGGTGCGATTTTTCCAATACCTGCAATGGCTGGCCGCGGAGCAACTGCTTGAGGCGGTGAAGAAAACACACCGGGCCGGTATGCCGATCGGTTTGTACCATGACTTCGCCCTGGGAAGCGATCGCTATGGCGTCGATGGGTGGTTGAATCAAGACGTGCTGGCGTTCAAGGCCGATTGCGGTGCTCCTCCCGATGCATTCGCCCCTGAGGGACAGAATTGGGGATTTTCTCCCTTCGATCCGGTGCGCCTGCGCGCGAGCGGTTACCGCCATTTCAGCGAATTGCTTCGCAACAATCTTCGTTATGGCGGAGCGATACGGATCGATCATGTCATGGCGCTTTTTCGATTGTTTTGGATCCCCCGTGGTCTGCCACCTGCAATGGGGACGTACGTGCATTACCGGGATGATGAACTGCTGGCCATCGTAGCGTTGGAAAGTGTGCGGGCCAAGACGATGGTGATCGGCGAAGATCTCGGGACCGTTCCCGATTGGGTGCGAGACCGACTCGGAACAACCGGCGTCTTGTCGTACCGGGTGTTCTATTTTGAGCGAGAAGAATGGGGAGGCTGGAAGCTTCCGGCTCATTATCCGGCCCAAGCGCTCGCCGTCGTTGCCACTCATGATCTTCCCACGCTGAGCGGATATTGGGAAGGCGTAGATATCGACACTCGGTCCGCACTGGGCCTCTTCCCTTCGGAGGACGCTCGGAAGGCGATGCAGGAGGAACGGCATCGGGAAAAAGCGGGCATCCTCGCCGCATTGAAATCCCAAGGACTCCTGCCGCTTAGTGTATCGGAAGATCCGATTCAGGTGCCGGCTATGACGGTTGAATTGATGGAGGGGATTCACGAATATCTGGCCCGCAGTCCCGCATGGATTGTCTTGGCCAATATTGAAGATGTCATCGGCACTCGCCCCCAAACGAATCTACCGGGAACGGTGGACCAGCATCCCAATTGGTGTCGCAAGTTGAATCTCAGGGTGGAAGAGTTGGCGACAGATTCACGGTTTGAACGGCTTTCGGCTCTGTTGCGTTTGACCCGCCCTCTTGTATAAGTATTTCCGTGAAGAAGCGCTACGGTATTGATTTTTTCAGCTCACAGGCTGTGATTCTCGGCCGGGCCGGAGCGAGTCGATGATCGCCATGACGCATCGTGACCGCCTCGTTCTTGCCATCGCGGCTGCCTGCTTTCTCATCATCTTCGTCATTGAAGAATTCGCGCCGGCCAACGTCGTCGGTGCGTATGGATATGTGTTGCCGATCTTGCTGGTCACCACACTTCGGAATCGAACCATCATGCTGGTGACGGTGCTGGCCTGTGTTGTGGCCACCTATTCCGGCTTACTCCAACCGACGAAGCCGGGCCGTTTTCAAGCTGCGATCATCAATCGCAGCGTCGTCGTCGGAGTGTTGCTGTTGGTGGCTTATCTGGGGGCCAGCTGGGAAGAGCGAAAAGCACGAGAGGAGGCGGCCCGGGCGGCCCTGGCCCGAGAAACCGAAAATCTGCTGAGAGCCAACACGCAATTGGTTCAGGCGAAGGATCAGCTGAACCGATCGGAACGGTTGGCTGCGGTGGGGCAGCTCGTGGCCTCCGTGGCGCACGAGGTCGGCACGCCGCTTCACTCGATCGCATGGCACGTTCAGGCTCTGGCCGAGGAGCCTGATGCGACGCCGGAGATGAAGAGGCGGATGGCCATCATCGATGACCAGCTTACGCGAGTGGTCCGAATCATTCAGGATCTACTATCCTCGACCAGGCCGCGTCAGCCGGAGCCGCAATGGCTTCCTGTGGAGGAAGTGGTCAGCCCTTCGGCGGCTCTAATGGAACCGGCTTTCCATGAGAAAGGAATCACGCTGACGGTCGACATTCCCAAGGACCTTCCCTTGGTATGGGCGGACAAGGAAAAAATCCATCAAGTATTGGTGAATGTCTTAGCCAATGCGCTGGCTGCTACGCCTGCACAGGGGAAGGTCGTCATCACCGCAGGAAGCCGCGACGCGTCGCCGACCGAACTGGACCGCGGTCGGCTGGTCGCCGACGGCATGTCGCCATCAGTGATTACCATGGAAGTGCAGGACACCGGATGCGGCATGCCGGAGGAGGACATGCAGAAGGCGTTTGAACCATTTTTTACGACGAAGGCGGTTGGCAAGGGAACCGGCTTGGGGCTATTCTTGAGCCGCGAGTCGGTGATAGCTCATGGCGGAAGCTTGGCGATGACGAGTGAAATCGGGCGTGGCACGACCGTCACGATGACCTTACCGGCGATGCATAGTGAACCCGTTCATATGAGGAAGGAGGCGTAATGCCAGCGAGGATTCTGGTGGCCGACGACGATGTGGTGGCACGTGAGCTGTTGGCGGAGGCTCTCAAGAAGGAAGGATACCAGGTCGAGGCCTTCGCGACCGGCGAAGAGGTGATCGCACGTGGACGCCAAGGGCGGGTCGATTTGGTGCTGACGGATATCCGCATGGGCGCGGTGGATGGGCTGACGGTCTTACGAGAGTTCAAACGGGTGAGTCCGAATACGGCCGTGGTGGTGCTCACGGCATTCGGCTCCCTGGAAGGCGCAATCGAGGCGATTAAACAAGGCGCCTACGACTACTTGGCGAAACCGTTCAAGAAAGAGGACATCAAGTTGGTGGTCAAACGGGGCCTGGACCACTGCCGATTGCTTCAGGAGAATGCGCGGTTCCGGGAAGAGTTGAAGAGCAAGGGCGAGTGGTCTCCCTTGGTTGGAAGCAGCACGGCGATGTTGGAAGTGTATAAGTTGGTTGCGCGTGTGGCGGAAAGCAAAAGTACAGTGTTGTTGCAGGGGGAAAGTGGAACCGGCAAAGAGCTCATTGCGCGGGCTATTCATACGAATGGCCCGCGCCGGGACAAGCCGTTCATCCCGGTCAATTGCGGTGCGCTGCCCGACACACTCCTCGAATCGGAAATGTTCGGATACGAAAAAGGTGCCTTCACGGGCGCGGTAGGGACCAAAGTGGGTCTCTTTGAGTCCGCCAACGGAGGCACGCTGTTTCTCGACGAGATCGGTGAGCTCGGACAGGCCTTACAAGTGAAGTTGTTGCGTGTCATGCAGGATCAAGAAGTTCGTCGAGTCGGAAGCACGACATCCACGAGAGTCGATGTCCGGATCATCGCCGCGACCAATCGAGATCTGGAGCAACTGGTGAAGGAGGGCAAGTTTCGTGACGACCTCTTCTACCGGCTGAAAGTCGTACCAATCACGTTGCCGTCTTTGGCACAGCGGCGAGAAGACATTCCGATGCTCGTGCATCACTTCTTACAAAAGTGCGCGGGAGGCACATATCACGCGGTACGGGGAGTCTTGCCGGAAACAATGGCGATGTTGATTCAATATCGATGGCCGGGCAACGTTCGAGAGCTCGAAAATGCCATTGAACGCGCTGTGTCGTTAAGCCATGGGCCACTGCTGATGCCGGAGGATTTACCGGAAGTGATTCGCCAGTGTGCAACCGCGGAAGCCGATGCGCGACTGTCGCAAGTCGATCAACTCGATAATGTGTATCTCACCCTTGAAGAAGTGGAAAAACGTCATTTGATGCGCGTACTAAAAGAAACGAAGGGGAATAAGGTTAAAGCCGCGAAAATCCTCGGCATCGACAGACGAACGCTCTACCGTATGGCAGAGCGTTTCGGTCTTGATCTCGGAGAAGAAGTTGAGGGAGCCGAAAAAGAGCCTGTCTAAGGTTTAGAACCGTAAAAAGTCTCTGTGGTGTATGTGGTCTGAACGATCTTCAATTCGTTCTTAATCAAACGGAGCTTATTCTCAGCACTCTGAGGAACTTGAGGTGTTGTGGGGCCCCACCCTTGGAACATCGTTTGCTTGCCTTCTGACGAGACTTGTAGCCGGAGGCGAGAGGTCTGATCGGTTTCCGGTGTCACCGATGCTTCGGCACGGCTTCTGACAACACCCAGCCGTCCTTTCACGAGCCAATCCCAGATGCTGGGCTGTTCATCCCTGTAGCCCGTCTTCAAGGAGCCATCAGACCACTCAACATCATAATCATCTTCCGCCAGGACTTTTGTCACAGCCGCTTTTACCCGGTCCGCCGGGGCTGGCAATGTCACGTCGACGACATCGGGCTCGACAGGATGCTGAACGCTGGCACACCCAAATGCAAAAACGGAGAGGACGACGATGGCAAGACAGTCCTTTCGGATCATTTTGTTCTGGCCTCCTTCAGACGGTATACGAGGTGAGTATCGGTCTGCGTCACTCCTTCGATGCGATGTATACGACTCAACACCAGTTGGGTTAAGGCATCTTGGTCCGGTATGTCTGCTATGGCGATGATGTCCGGCTTTCCCCAACAAGGATCGATCGTTTTTATCTCTTTAATTTCACCCAGCGCTTTGACTACAGCAGCTGTCTGTCCAGGTACAACATTGATCAGCACATATGCCCGGTCCGACATACCGTGATCTCCCGGAGCGGGACCATGAATCGTATAGGGGATTGCCCCGGAAGTGGGCTGTTTTATAGCAAAGACATTTTGCTCTGTCAACTCCGCCTTGGTCTTCATGGTTTTGGATGGCGACGTGAGAGAAGGAATCCTCTTTAAATTTGGTTTTGCCATGATCTCACTTTGGCGCCACAAGCACTTCGACCCGGCAGTGCTCACTGACGCTGGTTAAGGTGGTTTCCAGCCGCTTCGGACTTCCGATGCGACCTTCCGGATCGTATATGAAACAAAATAAGGTAGAGCATCGCCCCTGAGCTCTGTAGTAAGCGGAGTCCGCAGTGACCTGATCGGCAAGCTCCTTGGTGGTCAATCCAGGTCTGGTTTTCTTCGCCACCACGGCGATCTGATCCCGATTAACGAGGAGCGTCGTCCTTGGTGCTCCTGCCGTGTAGGATGGTGTCCATTCATCTGTCGATACCTCGTCGAACTCTGTCTTCAACAACGCGCACAAGAGGTCCTGTAAATCATAGTCGTCGTCGATCTCCAGTGTCGGGCGATAGTCCTTCCGAAGTCGGAGCTGGCGGGCAACAGAGTGGAAGCGAAGGCAGACTTTTCTGATGAGGTTGTGCGGGTCTTGTACCAGCGCTGGTTCGACCTCTCGAGCGATACTTATGTCGATCTCCTGCTTATCCGGTGGTGGGTTTTGCGGGGCGGAGATCACAGTCTCTGAAGACATTGATTGATTATCCACCCCAGGGGGTGAAGAATTGGAGTGAGGCTGTGTCGGTGTTGGAGCAGGGATCGGAGTTGCCGGGGGAGGCGAGGACGCTGGCGTTTCTTTCACTGATCTATCAATGTCCGTCGCCGGCTGAAGTTTTAGGGGAAGAAAGGACGAAGGGATGAAGGTGGCGATAGGGATGGCTGCCTGAGTCGATGTTGGAGACGGCGTAGGGGTTGATGTCAGGGACGGTGTTGGAGCCGGGTGGGGGGCAGGCGCAATGGTGGAAGGCTCAGGTATGGGCGGTTGTGAGGTCGGTGTGAATATCGGAGGAGAAATCGATGACGCCACATCAGCCGTCACAGGCATCGGTGACTCTGCTTGACCTATTAAATTGGTTGGAGTTGCTGACGAGACCAACACCATGCGTGCCGTAGTCGCGTGACTCACCTCTGGTGATGGGTCCTTTTTTGGTGGGGACTTGAGGCCCTGAAGCTCCAACTTCCGATCCTCCAGGATGTGTATGAGGCCTTTGACGACTGAAAGGCTGTGAGCCGTGTCTGCCTTGTCATCTGTGCGAAGTCTGAAATTCCGGTGGGCCTGGAATTCTTGGGATCGTTCACCGAACGTGCGCCTCAGGCACTCGCGAAACTGCAGCTCGGCTTTGCTTTGCGCGGCATCACGATACGGAAAACCTTCCTGGCTCAGGTCATTGATCGCTGCCAACACCTCTTGAAGCTTGGAGATTCCTAGTGTGACCTCTTCGATCAAAGTGTTTTTTGATCGAGGTCGCTGATGTTCCGCTGCGCGTGCTCGTGCCATGGTTATGTGCGAAAAGTCTAACTGAGGGTCAGATACCTGGCAAGAAAACAACAGGTTTTGGCTGGGCTGGACAAATCCCGGTATGTGTAGTCCTACATAGAGCGGTAAAACTTAAGGGTGGGGTCGATAGGTCTTCGAGAGACCGGCATGCGCATGAAGGCGCAGTCAAGATCACTTGCGGAAGATCTCGATTCGTACGACGGTTATAAAATAAGTAAATAATGTGTGAGCTGACTTAGCGAGTCTGGTAAGCAGTCACACACAGGATGATTCCAACAACATTGCACCCTGCGACAGTGCTGCACGCTAAGCTGCTAGTACTCTGGCGAGTCCCGTTCCTCACCGAGCAAGGCAGATAGGTGCTCAATTTTTCCCCTCAAGACTTCCACTTGATCATCAGAGAGGTCACCTCTTTCGAGAAGCTCTTTGCTATTGAAAACGTATTCGTAGACGCTTTCCTGGTCATCATGCATAGCCCGGCCTCCTATCAGTCATTCAATCCTCTGTGTTGTTCATCTGTCCGTGGTACCTGCCAATCGTCATGTGACAGCGGCGTACTGGAATCAGGACCCCTAGGGGAAGCGGGTCGCCATAGCAGAGATGAAAACTGTTGATGCTACGTTTAGATTAATAAAGGACGAGTAGAAGCCACGACTGAGAAAATCCCTTGCTCGCAAATTGTCGGAGGTCAGGATGGAGCTTGGTGTATTTCAGCATTCCGGCAATGATGGAAATGGGAGTCCTAATTTTAATTGAGCAGTGTTGATCCGGTGCGCACCGAGTGAGGCGTCAAAGGACAGGGCACGAGAGGTTTTTTCGACGCAAGGAAGAGGCTGGTGGTGTTATCCGCGCGTCTAATAGCGATAAGACGATGAATAGCGCACGGATCATCCGAAGATTGGTTTGGTGCCCCCGATACGAATTGAACGTACGACCCGCGGTTTAGGAAACCGCTGCT
>CAYXKP010000100.1:13860-16076 GCA_964465695.1 uncultured Nitrospira sp. | reverse complement strand
GTGTCGAACTGGAACATGTGCGGGTGCAGGTTCGTCTTGCTGGAGAACCCTTGCCGCTGATCGTCTTTCAGCTCGCTGGTGTAGACGACATCGATGCAATCCTGCACGTTGCCGCGGATCACCAACGGCATTTGTTTGGCGGGATTCTTCCGAACCTCCTGCTCTTCTTCATGCAGCACGTACAGCATGCCGTCCGGATCGACGATCGCCGGCGTCTTGGCCGTCGCCCGCTTCAGCGTGATCGGCAGCGTGATGGCGTGAATGTTGAAGAACTTCTGCGGAACCCCCTCGGGGCAGAGACTCCAAGGTCCTTGCTCGCCTGGTTTCGGCGGTTCGGTCGAATTGCTGCCGTCATCGCGGCGGTGAATCGGTTCCAGCCACGGCGCGCCGCTATGGCTTGGAGCAAACGGCACCCGACGGCCTAGATGAGGCCGCAGCCAGGGCCAAGCCAGCTTGCCGGAGCGGGCATCGAAGAGAATCTCCTGCCGCTTCCCGGGCGTGGCCGACTTATAGTTCACCCATTCATACGAGGTTTCCGGTTCGGTGAGCGCCTTGCTCCCGTCCCACGCCCAGTCGTTCACCGTCGCATCGTACGCCAGCGTTTGGTCCTTTTCGCCGCTCTTTTTGCCGGGCTTACCTTGCGGGGGGAGCATCATCTCCACCCAATCCTTAAGGGAAACCTTCACCGGATCGGCGTTCCAATCCGTCTTGTCCTTCGTAATCTCGAACTTCTTTCCGCCGTACCAATCGACGGTGGTCCCGACCAGTTTATCCGATGAAATACCCGCTCTCATCTTGCCGGCACGGTCCGGCAACTCCACGAGAGGCTTCATCACATCGGTTTGGAACCCAGGCGCTTGCAGTGTGTTATACACGCGCCAGAATCCCCACATGCCGGTCACATAATGTTGCGGGATATGGCAATGAAACACGAATTCTCCGGCCAAGGCCTGCAATCCACCAGATCCGCCTTCGATCACCTGATCGTACACTTCCGTCGGTCCGATGGACTGCACGTCCAAGCGGTCGGAGGGATCGCTGATCGGCGGAAACTTCACCGGTCCGTTTTTTGAGACCGCGAAGTCGAGATTGCTGTTCCCCGGCTGACGCGCCCAGCGGATGGACCCGCCATGGAGATGGTGCGAGTGCACGATTTCCGACCCGCCCGCCATCCGGAATTTGGCCGGATCGCCGAGATAAGACCGAGGAATCGTCGTCGCCGGATCGCCGAACGTATAGGACCCATAGGCCATCGATTCGTCGCCGTAAAATCCCATGTGGGCTTGCAACTCGATGCGTGTGCCGTGCGGCTCGCTGCGATAGTTGAGCAGCCGGGCGCCGGGCCGATACGAATCAGTGTGAGGGTCGCGCTGGGGCAACATTTCGCCCTTCTTGTTCAAGAGTCGGAAGGCTTCGTCCCCCGCCTCATGATAGAAGATGGCGAATTCGCGGAAGTCCGCTCCGTTGGGATCTTCGATCATCGCTTCCCAACCGCTGGCCATCGGCTGACCGTCGAACGGGCTGAGATAGCGCGATCCGCGTGGTTCCACGACGAGCATACCGATCAAGCCGAGGTTGAACTGTTCGCGCGAGGCATGCGACCGGAAAAACCGCGCGCCTTCTTGCGTGTCGGGTTTGATATACCATTCGAAACTTTGCTGCTTCCCGGTCGCCACCGTCGAATCCGGGTTCGACGGCGTCGCCGGCTTGCCGGTGGATGACACGACCATGGACGAGCCGTTGATGATGAGGTTCGTCGGCTCATCGGGAATCTGGTTGTGGAGCGTCATCTTGAGGCAGTCGCCCTGATTGGCCCGGATGACGAGCGGCTGAATCACATCGCCCTGCAAGCCGTTCGACACGGCACCGGGATCGTTCTCTTTCTCCCGGGCCTCTTTATTCGCCGTTTCTTCAGCCCGCGCCTTCTCCACGTTGTCGGTCAGCACGTACATGTAGCCGGGGAAATAATCAAGAAACCGGCTCAGCGTGATTTCGATGTTGACGGCTGTGACGTGGTACTCCTTGACCGGCACGTTCGCCGGACAACGCGCCCCGCTGTTCACCACCACTTTGGCCGGGTCTTCGGCGATCAGCAGCACGCCCTGCTGCAGCATGTGACTGTTGGCGCCGTTGGCATAGCCGCCCTTCTCACCGATGAATTCCTGCTGCCGCTTCACCTCATCCATCATGCGGTCGTGCAGGATCGATCCGCCTTC
>CAYXKP010000100.1:0-13760 GCA_964465695.1 uncultured Nitrospira sp. | reverse complement strand
CGGCCTCGATTCTCAGGAGGGATAAGAGCTGGTGAAGGGTTCCTTCTTGCGAAGGAATGGGTCATTCGGAGGCCGGTCCAAAATCACCCAAACCCTCACCAGCACTCCTTGATAGGGCAATCACCGTGCCTTTCCACCGCAACGTGCCGATCAATGAAAATTATCCCGTAGTAACGGGAAGTTACAGAAAGTTCGGCTGTGGAAAAGGGATCATCTCAACGTGAGGAATTCTTCTACGGAATGAGACAACAACGGAGAACTGAACGTGTCTCTCGAAAGAAATCACAATGTTATGCTGTCCAACTGCTTGGACAGTATCTATCGAGGAACTGGGGCATGACGGGGCAAAGAAGGATGCGTTGAGCTTTTTGAAGAGGGGGAGCCACTCGGGATGCATGACGTAATTTTTTCTGCTGTATCGGCGGCACGCATGCGGACGAGCTCGTCCGCATGGTGCATGCCGTCTATCAGAAGGGGAAGAGTACTGGGTGCCGTCCCACGATGCTACGACTCGATTCGAACGGCCAATGGAACGTCGATCACTGTCCTTCAACAGATGTAAGACCGTCAGTTTGTCCATCCGACCGTCTTGTGATCTCGGTGTCCCTAAAAACCAATGGCCCCATAAACCCCCGCCGTCCAGAAATTATTCACCGTATTGGTTTGGTTGGAGGCCAGATGGAATCGGCTGTCGAGGCCCAGCCACAATTCCTTCCAGACCCGATACTCGGCGCCGCCACCGAACTGAACCCCGATATCCAAGTAATTGACTTGACTGGATGTCGGGCTGATGACGTGGAAATCCAGCCCGGCCGGAATAATCCATGGTTGGAAATCGGTCCCCTACCGGAACTTCACCTTGGGCGCCACGCTCGCAGTGAGCATCGTCAATTGCACTTTGCTCAGACCGCCGTTGCTCACCCCCGTCACCCCAGTGGTGTCTCCATTCGCGACGTTGTTGGAACTCCAACGCTTGAATTCCAACCCGATCTCACCCACGACCGCGACGCCGTTCATCATGCCCCACAGATCTTTGGTGACCATCAGATCCGTTCCACCGCCGATGTAATAGCCGAACGACCCGTCTTCCTGCCGCCGACGCCATGTCCGTCGGTGATCAACTCGCCTGCACGATCGCTCGTCAGTCCGCCGGCGCCGCCGCGAAAGAACACGCGGTTCCCGGTCGACGTGTTCTCCTTCGTCGTATCTTGAGCCAATGCAGGCCCCTCGCCTGAAAAGGCGCTTGCCGCCGCGAGCGAAACCGCAACAACCCACAGTCCGATGTTCCTCCTACTTTTCAAAACCTGCATGACGCTCTCCCTCCCCGGTTAGGCATCGAGGAGCACGGCCCTCCTTCGAGCAATCAGCTGACATACTTCCGAACGTTCGAGACATCGTTTGGTGAATGATCAACGCCTGTTCGTTGCCCATCATGAATACAATGAACGCAAGAGCCTCATCCGGCTCGCTCAACCCTCGACCGGCCGCTCACGCATCCGTCTTTGCGATGCGAAGGTTCGGACACCAGTCCACTTCCGCGTGGCGTGCCAGTTCCATGAGCTGAGTCGGAATCGGGCTGGCGTTTCGCCCGCGCGATACGCCTACACACCGTGAACAAATAAACTGGCAGTGGGACACACAGGATCGATCGGGACACCCGCCGTCCGCGCCTACTTTGGCCGACTGGCGAAGACAATAGGCGACCGCATCCGGTTCGCCGAGGCTGTCGTGATAGCAACGGAGCGCGACGTAGAAATTGATCCGGCTCACGACAGGTCTGTCTCCCAATAGGATCCGGACGCTACGCAGGTCCCAAGCTTCTTCGATCAAGCGCATCACGACTTCAACAGCGTTTGGGAAATCCTCGAAGACCGCCACGTACGCCGCCCCCTGTTCACTTGCTTCAATCTCGCAGGCAGGCGCCATTCGGACCAACCTCAGCAAAGCCGGGGCTTCGACTACCTGCGCTTCAGGGATTGCGATTGATAGACGCACCGCCGGCTCCCGCGAGAAATCGTCATGTCGGATGATCGGCCATCGCATCGGACTGCGATGTCGTGGAGCCGCCGATCGATGCCTCCTCCGCTTTGGACCGAGGGATCAAGGCCGCCGGCCCAAAGTAGGCGAAGACGTCCTTCAGGTTCGAGAACGCACGGTGAAACGGCCCCATCTCCTGATCAGTCACATACTGCATCGTGAGCACGATCCGTTCTTCGCGGGACCCGAGCGGCGTGACGGCATGCCAAAGCTTGTCGCCGTTAAAGATCACGAGCGATCCCGGATCGAGCGGGATGGCCTGTTCCTGTGCGTCCTCCTTCGTTCCGTGCTTACGCAGATGGGCCACCAGTCGGCATCGGTCGGATCGCTCGATCAAGCCCATCAGCACCGTGTACCGTTTGCCCTTGTAGTACGATTTGTCGTAATGAAATCCGATGTGGTCGCCCGGCTGCGTGTAGTAATAGAGTGCGCAGGAATGGGGATCGTTTTCCGGACAGAGCAGTAGCTCCTCCCTCACAATGTGACTCAGAAACCGCCGCAACGCGGGGGAGCGATAAAGAGATACAATGGCGGATGACTCATGGAGTTCATTCCAGATTGCATAATAGCTGACGCTCCCTCCCTGCTTGTGGCCGGGCACATAGTTGCGATAGATGTTTTTTCGGAGCAGTTCGACTTCGGTAAGACAGGGATTCACGATCTTTTTGGGAATGAACCGATCCAGAATGAGGCATTCGTTCTGTTCCCAGTACATCCGGCCGGCCTGCGCTAGATCCATTCCCGTCAACGTGTGATTCAGGTGACTCTCTACCTCCATCGTCCGGCATTGCATGGGACTCCTCCATTACTTACTCGGTCGCTCCACCGGCAAGCCCCATCACTCGCAATCCATGTGAGGTCCGCCAACCCTCCCTGCATAGAAATGAGGGGGTCACTCTCACCTGTGACCCCCTCACCGCTGACATGTGGCGGCCGGGGGCGCGACCGCACACTATCGGGCGAACTATGCCGGGTTGTGACAGAGCCGGATCACCACCCAGCGCCTACAGGGCCGGGCCCCCCTGTATGCGCGCATGTATTCCGCAACGTTCATGCCATGATTGCTGGTATTACAAAACGAATCATTCATGCGTCCGACGCGAGGTTTTGGCTTTCGCTTCAACGAATCGTTCGTGCTGCCATGCCCGAGGCAATCCATTGTCTTAGACAGTTCCCGCATGAGGTCTCCCTCGACCGCTGAAATATCAGCCGGTTATCCTGTCCACACCGATAGACGTGCGTCCGTTCCATGAAAGGCAAAAGGGGGCACGGAGGGGACATCTCGACTATTCGGCTGACACCTGCGCGCGGACAGAGCGAGGCGGAAAGGCATCAGAGCATCGCGGTCGATCTCATCGACCACACAAGTGAGGAAGGATGGTAAAGGAAGGCAAACCGACTGATGGGACGACGACATCGTTTGGCCCGGTACCCCTGACTCGGAGTACCGGGCCTCATCAGACCAATGACGGCGATGGTCTGACACTACAACAGATGATCTTCTTCGTCTCTGCTTAGTACGTGGTCTTGGCTCCGGTGCTTACCTGTTTTGAAAACGGATCAAGAATGTCTTTGGATGCGCCATTCCAGATCACATCCGCCAGATTCGACATCCGGCTCACGATCTGCGCCGCGACGCCGCCCGCCGCCCCGAACAACCCGCACCACCCTAACGTCACGAAGCCCCAGTGCAGCGGCGCCGAGAACAGCTCATCCACAAACCAGAACGCATGGCCCCACTCGTTCAACCCCACGTTCGGCAGGATCATCATCGGGCCAACCACCGCCGCCACCAACGGAAACGACGTCGCCTGCCCATAGAGCGGCAGCCTGGTCTGCGCGTAGAGATAACTGGACACGCCGCAAGTAATGTACAAGGGGAAGCTTCCGTAGAATGCGACGATGTGGCTCGCCGTGAAGCTCGTGTCCCGGATGATCACTTGATGCCAGGCCGCATCCTGTTCCAACGTGTAGCTGCCAGCGTAGTACACGCCCCAGATATAAAGAACCAACCAGCTCAACCAATAGAAATATCTCTTCAACTCCAGCTTGGGGTCCAAGTTGGCCAGGTTCTTGTCCCGCGTGATCCAGATCCATCCGACGGAGATGGCGAAGAATGTCGCGTTGGCCAAGATATTAAACCGAAACAACCCCATCCACACGGAGTCGAACTCCGGTGTCATGGAGTCCAAGCCATGCGAGTACCCAAATATCCGTTGAAACATGACCCAGAAAATCCCGATACCCAGCATCCCCAGCCAGCCGACCGTCAGAGGCGTCATGTTGTGATACCACCTCCTCACGCTCGTGTCCGGTACTCGTGCCGACCCGTACGTTGTAACCCCGTTCGCCATGATGACCACCTCTCCTTGTTAGATGAACTGTGATCCGCTCTCGGTCGTCCGGAGACGATGTCGTGTAGAGCTAGGCAAGATTTATACGCGGGATCCGACATGGTCGGGGCTGCTGATTGCATTGATAGGAGCGATGATGGGGTATTCCTTAGCTATTTCGCCACCGGTCTTAAAATCCAAGCGAGTAGACAGTTCCGGTTGGGGGAACGGCCGTTCTTCAGGATTTCAATATGTTTGACCATCCAGAAACCTGGACAGTTGCGCCCGAGGAAAGAGGTGGAAAAGGGCAAACAAAAGTTACTCGATGCTATAGGCACGCAGCTTGTTGTAGAGATTCGCGCGGCTGATTTTGAGCAATTTGGCCGCTTTCAATCGATTTCCCGCCGTCTTCTTGAGGGCATCGATGATCCGGGTCCGCTCGGTTTGTGCGACAACCTCCCGCGACGCTGAGCGCAGGCCCTCGTCTTCGATCACGATGTCGCTTGAAACCAGATCATCGCACACCAACCATGGCCCGGGGGTCGTCACCACGGCCCGTTCGATGTAATGCTGCAATTGTCGGACATTGCCGGGCCACGGAGCGTCGTGAAGCGCCCTCATCGTTCGTTCCGCAACCGGCCGCACCGCTTGATGGTGTCGAACGCACGACCCGGCCACGAAGTGCTGGACCAACAGCGGGATGTCTTCTCGCCGTTCACGAAGCGCCGGCAAATAGAGCGGCAACACGGCCAGTCGATAGTACAGATCCTGCCGGAACGTCTTGGCTTTCACCAATTCGCCCAGGTCTTTGTTGGAGGCGGAGATGACCCGCGCATGAATCTTCAGCGACCGCGTTCCACCGACGGGCTTGATCTCGCCCTCTTGCAGAACGCGGAGCAGCTTGGCTTGAAAGGTGGGCGTGGTATCGGCGATTTCGTCGAGGAAGATGGTGCCTCCGTCCGCCTCTTCGAAGAGTCCTCGCCGGTTGGCTACCGCACCGGTGAAGGCCCCCTTCACATGCCCGAACAGTTCGCTTTCGAGCAGTGTTTCGGGCAACGAGCCGCAATCGACGACGACGAAGGGCCGATCTTTCCGGTTGCTGAGTGCATGAATCGTTTTCGCCAGGAGTTCTTTGCCCGTTCCGCTCTCACCCTGTATGAGGACCGTCGCCGAGCTGTCCGCGACAAGCCTGGTCATGTCGAAAAGCTGCCGCATGACCGAGCTTCGGCCGATCAGATTCCCTACACGATCATCTCCCGCCTGACGACCGGGATCCTCCGGTGCTGCAGGACTATCGGCCTTCGGCGCGGGCGTAAACAGCACCAGCATCGAGGCCACGGTACCGTCTGCATCCGCCAAGGGAAAGGCTTGCTGCATTCCACAGGCCGTGCCGTCCCCTCCGACCGAACAGGATACGCACTGCACTTCCGGAGCCTCGAACACCTTGATCGCCGGACAGCTCACACAGGGGTCGGTACGGTGGGCAAAGGCTTCATAGCACTTGGCATGAGACCGGTCGCTGCGGGTAGTCCGGTCCACCGACCAAGCCGCCTCGTTCGCGTACACGACGTTGAACGATCGGTCCATGACCGCCACGCGATCGGACAGCCCCTGGGCCAACTGCTTGATCGCTTCGATCCGCGCGGCAATGATGGGATCCGTCGGCGTCGGTCCGTTGGAGCGTTCAGAGCCAGACAATGCGATCTCGTTTCTTCGTGATAGAACTTCCCGCGTATCGCACGGTAATGAACGGCGCACGGCAAAAGCTGCGCTTCATGATTTGTCCGATGGATCAGACTCGATCAGCCATCCCGTGCCCCCGTATGGAGCAATTGTTGCACACAATTTTTCAATTCAGCAATACGGACGGGCTTGTCGAAGTACGCGTTCGCACCGGCTTTCACCACCCGTGCTTTCAATGTTGCGTCGCCGAACGCCGTGATCACGACGATCGGACAACCGGGCGCGACGGTTCGTAACCGGCTGACGTAATCATCTCCTCCGGCGGGCATACGAAGGTCCGTCAAGATCAGATCCGGCACGGATTGCAGGACCGCCAGAAACGCTTCGTCTCCATTGCTCGCTTCACGCAGCCGATATCCCATTCCGCAAAACTCATCGCACAGGAGACTGCGCATCTCCCGGTCATCTTCAACGATCAGTACTACCGCCGGTTTTTCCCTATCCACAGTCGGTTCCTACCTGATTCTATCTCGATGGAAAAAGAGCAATTGAGATGCCGGTACAAGGACCCGCGAAATAGGCCTAATCCGCGTCGATTGCGATACGGAGTTTATTCGTACGACCCGGCAGTGGCGAGAAATACCACAAAGAAAGAGCACGCACCGTCGCGCAGTGCTACAGCATTGCGCTGACATGCGAGTCAGAACCCGAAGGCTGACCAATAACGAGGCGAGAAGAGCCGGTTCATTTACATGCTGGTCAGACTGCTTGCAGGCTACTCGAACAGGCCGGCAGCAGGATCCTAATGACCGTGCCCTTCCCTTCTTCACTTTCGGCGGCGATGGACCCTTGATGTTCTTCAACGATACCCTTGACCACGGTCAACCCCAGCCCGGTGCCCTGACCGAATTCTTTCGTCGTAAAGAAGGGTTCGAAGACTTTCTCGATCACATCCCGCGGTATCCCATGACCCGTATCCGCCACCGTGAGTTTCACCATCTGTTTCTCCGACGTCAGGCCGATTCGTAGGGTTCCGCCGTCCGGCATGGCATGCACGGCGTTCATCACGAGGTTGATGAAGACCTGGCTCATTTGATCCGGGTCGGCCAGCGCCAGTGGACAGTCGTCGTCGAACAGCAATTTCACCGTGATGCGGCTCTTCGCGAGTCGTTCCCGAAACAGCTCAAGACCGTCTTCCACAATATCCTTCAGCGCGACCGCCGTGCGCTCGGGAGACTTGCGCCGCGCAAAGGCAAGCAGTTGGTTCATCACCCTGGTGATCCGTTCTACCTGGGTGATGATGGTCTGAAGCCCTTTCCTGACCGGTTCCTCCGTCACGCGATCCATCAGATATTCGGCACGGCCCAGAATGACGTTCATCGGTGTCCCGATCTCGTGGGCCATGCCGGAGGCCAGCGTGCCCAGTTCGGCGATGCGTTCGGTTTTGCGCAACTGCTCCTGGAGGCGCTTCCGTTCACTGACGTCTCGGAGCATGACCAGAATAGCGGGCCCTTCTTCATCCACAAAGCGCGCCGTACTGACTTCCACATCGACGGATGTACCGCTCACGGTTACGATTTTTTCCTCGAGCATGGGTACCTGGGCGCTGCCTTCGAGCAATTGATGAAGCGTCCGGCGAACCGCGGTGTCATCATCGGGATGGAACAGATCCATCATGGATTTCCCCAAAATCTCGTCGGCCTTGATGGCTCCGAAGAGCTTGATGGCCTGGTCGTTCGCAAACAGGATGCGATCACCCCTATTCACGAGAACGGCGTAAGGCGAGACGTCGATGAGGCGCCTGTAGCGTTCTTCGCTCTGCCGCAGCAGGTGTTCGGCTCGCTTCCGTTCGGTGATATCGGTGACGAAGCCTTCCACATGGTGGAGCGCGCCGTCCGGCGCGTACACGCCCTCGCCGCGTTCCCAGACCCATTTGACCTCGCCCGATTTGGTCAGGATCCGATAGGTCATCTCGAACGGACGATGTTGCACCGCCGCCGTCTCCACATCCCGCCGGACTCGTTCGCGGTCATCCGGATGGGCATTGTCGCCGTAAGAGATCGTGCGTTGTACGAGGTATTCGTCGACGGTGTACCCGGTGAGATCCGACACCCCGTCGCTGAGGTACTCGAATGTCAGGCCACGGTCATGCCGGCAGCGATACACGAAACCCGGAAGGTTACCGATCAAAGTGGCCAGTTGCCGCTGGCTTTCCTGGTGGGAGTCCTCGGCCCGTTTCCGTTCGGTGATGTCTCGGAGAACGACGGTGGAGTATGTCCTGCGCTCCACGGCAATATGCGAGATGGCGGCTTCGATCGGAAACTCTTCCCCGTTCGAGCGGAGGCCCATGACGGTTCCCAGCTTGCCCATCTTTCGGCTGGTCACGCCGGATTGCGAGAAGGCCTGAACGTGGCCACGATGGGCCTCGCGGAAACGAGCGGGCAAGAAGCGATCGAGCGGCTGTCCGATCGCCTCTTGAGCGGAGCAACCGAACATCTCCTCCGCCGCGCGGTTGAACAACACGACCCTCTGCTCTTCATCCACCGTGATGATCGCATCCATCGCCGATTCGATGATGCTTTCCAGTTTGAGCCGGCTGATCAGGAGCTGTTCTTCAGCCTGTTCCCGGTCGACCACGGCGCGCACCGCTTCCCTGTCCGCGCGATAGCGCGCCTCTTGAGCCTCCATCATCAACCCCTCGGCATGGGCTTGTTCGACCTGCGCGGAATGCAACTCCCGCTGAGTCCGTTTATAGGCGACCAACCCCAGAGCGATGCCCCAGATGACCATGGTGCCCAACGTGCGATTGAAGATCGCGTAGGGAATCGGAGCGCCGGCCGGGCTCTGCAGCGCATCGATCCAAGTCAGGGTGGTGGCGACCGCCGCAAAGTAGAGCGGGTCTCGTGCACGCGGCGAAAACAGCGTCAACAGCAGCGGCACGACATAGAGCATCGACACCGCCACTCCGACCGGAGTGAAGTAGTCGAGCGTCAGGATTCCGATCGTCAGGAATACAATCGCCCACGGCACAACATGCATCGCGCGACCAGTGATTAAAATGTATGCGATCCCCGGCGACTCGATGAGGGCAACGGAGGTCGTCATTCTTCCGGGTGAAGTTTACCCTCGATCTCGGCGAGTTTGCGATAGAGGGTCTTCCGGTCGATGCCAAGGGCATGGGCCGCCTGATATTTATTGCCCCCGGTCTTTTCGAGCACCTTCTTGATGTACTCTTTTTCCAGCTCATGCAAGGGCAGCGTGTGCTCGGCTGCCTCGTCCAGTACACGCCGGTCGCCGCGGGCCCCTTGCACCGCCCCGGGCAAATCATCCGGGGAAATCTTCTCGCCTCGGCTGAGCGTCACGGCCCGTTCGATGACGTTTTCCAGTTCCCGCACGTTACCGGGCCAGGCATAGTCCATCAACATGGCCAGCGCCGCCTCGCTGACACCCTTGACCTCCTTCCCGCGGGCCTCACCGCACTTCTTGAGAAAGGCCTCCACCAGAAGCGGAATGTCTTCGCGTCGCTCTCGGAGCGGCGGCAGCTTCAACTCGATCACGTTGAGTCGGTAATACAGGTCCTCGCGGAATCGCTTGTTCTTCACTTCCTCGCCGAGATTCAGGTTGGTGGCTGCGATGATGCGCACATCCACCGAGATCGGCTTGGTGGCCCCCACCCGTCGGATCTCCTTTTCCTGAATGGCACGGAGGATTTTCGCCTGCAGCATGAGCGGCAGCTCGCTGATCTCATCGAGGAACAGCGTGCCTTTCTGCGCTTCTTCGAACAATCCCCGCTTGTCCACCTTTGCATCGGTGAAGGCGCCTCTCATATGCCCGAACAGTTCGCTCTCCAACAGCTGCTCCGGAATCGCGGCGCAGTTGACCGGGATGAAGGGGGCTTCTTTCCTGTCACTGTTGTAGTGAATGGCCTTGGCGACCAATTCTTTTCCGGTTCCGCTTTCTCCCGTGATGAGCACGTTGGTCGGACTATCCGCCACCCGCCGAATGAGATCGAACACTGCCTGGATTGCCTTGCTCTTGCCCAATATCTGGTGAAAGCTGTATTCCTTCCGGATCTCCCTTCTGAGCCGGCTGACTTCCCGCCGTAACGCCGCCTCCCTGATCACCCGTTCGACGACGCGGATGAGTTCGTCTTTCTTGACCGGCTTGGTGAGGTAATCGCTGGCCCCGTGTTTCATGGCTTCGACCGCCGTTTCCACCGATCCGAACGCCGTCATGAGAATCACATTGACATCGGGATGGTCTCGTTTGATCTGGGTCAGCAGTTCGAGTCCCTGCATGCCCTTCATGCGAAGATCCGTGAGGACGACCGCATAGTCTTCTTCGGCCAATCGTTTCAGAGCGTCCTCGCCGCTCCCAGCCGTCGTCACTTGATGACCTCGGTCTTTCAGCATGTCATAGGCCAACTCCCGCATATCGGCATCGTCGTCCACGACAAGGATCGCACCCCAATCTTCAGTCATCTCGATCTCCAACATAGAAGAGGGAAAGATTCGGCCTGTCCCAAATTGCCACGGCCGGCCGGAGTGATTGATGCATTATGCGGCAGTTTGCCCGTGTTTGGACTGATGAAATGGCATCGTGCAAGGGTAGGACCAGGAGCGGTCAATTCCTGAGATGCTGGGTCAGTTCAAGCTGATGACGTTGAGCCGGGGATCGTTCTGCTGATCGTCATGGTGGAATTTGAAACCGCCTGGTTCCACATAGTCCATGGTGATACCGACCATGCGGGCGGCGCCGGCGGCGGGGATCGCCACCGTCACACTGTCGACGATCTGCACTTCGTCATCCGGTTGAACCTCGTCCTCCAACGTAATGTTGAAGGATAGTCGCTGTTCGTCCAGGTCCTTCACCTGCACCCGAACGATGGGATCCTCGGGATGCTCGAGAATCAGCGCCTTCAAGCGTTCAACCGCCGATCGTGTGAGCTTCATGACGATCTCTTCCGGTGTGATCCGACCCACTGGTCATTGAATGTGTACGGTTTCAGCTTTCTTTCCCAGAGCATAGGTCACGGCCGGAGGATATTACAAGTCCGCCGTCGCCTCAGCCGTTCATTCCCCAGGCTTGCGGCCGTCCACGTTGATCCGGCTTACGGTGGGATTTTCCTAGGCCAATACTCATGACCGACGTTGTAGCATGGCTGCAAGACCACAAAGGAGTACGGATATGCGTAGAAAGGAGTACGGATATGCGTAGAATGTTGACCTCTGTATCGATCGGCTCGCTGCTCCTGTCGGGCTGCGCCTTAACCAGCACCGCGCCGAACTTCAACGGCTTGAAAAACTTTGACGGCTCCGAAGCGCCGGTGCACATCAATCTGACGAAGGCCGCCGTGCATTTCGCTGTCGTGGTTCCACTCATCGGCGACGCCAGCCTTGACGGGGCGGTCGAGGAATTCACCAAGGCAGCCAAGAAAGCGGGCGCCGACCGCGTCCGCATCGTTCAATCCGACGAGACCACGCTTTGGTGGATCTTCCCGCCCATTTCGTTCCTACTCACGCCGAAATTCACGAACGTGGCGGGCGACGCGCTTACGCAGCCACCGAAGTGGTGCACCGCTCCATAACGTCGTTTGACACAAGCACCGTCTGCCCTCGGACGACACAGGCATACGTCCTTGGATTGCACTCCCTTTCTCCGAGGCTGTAGACTCAACCCATGCTGTCTCCCCGCCTTCCAACGGATAAGTGGCGGCTGCGGGGCGTCATCGCGCGATCCGTCGGCATCGTGGCCGTTGCGCTGGGGTTCGTCATCGGCATGTACGGACTCGATTACCCGACCTCACCGTGGCTGCCGACGGCGCTAGGGTTGCTTGCGACCGGAATCGTAGCGCATGGCTATGGGTTGTATTGCTCGATCAAACGAATGCAGCAGCTGAATTCCAGATAAGGCTCGGCTCGTACTTGGTCGACCACCGGCGAGTCATAGGTCCCTGGTGGATTCGTCGGTTGTAACGGGAACTATCCAGCGGCAGGAAGACATTGGAGGCGGTGTAGACAGATTGTAGGATGGGGAAACGCAGAACGCTCGAAAAGTTTGCTTCCTGTTACACAGTCCCGAGAGCGCCTCACCTCATACGAAGCATTTTCAGCCACTCCAGGAGGAAGTCTGCCATGTCCTCGGCCTGAGAGTCGAATGGTTGACAGGCGGGACAAGGCGGCTCGAACGGACTGCGGCGTCCACGGCAGAACCGACAAGGAGCCGCACGGGGCGATGCGGAGAATTCTTCCGGAGGTGAGGTCCTCGTAACGAGGGGCTTCGGCGCATGTGTCCGAGGATACCTTGGGACGAGAGGTTCGACGACCGCCCGGGCCGGCCGCACCACCGGCCGGCTTGCATCATACTCCTTCCGTTTCCGTGGATCGGAGAGAACCTCGTAGGCTTGTTGGATCTCCTGAAATTGTGTCTGCCCTTCCTGACCCGCGTAATCCGGATGATACTGCTTGGCCAAACTCCGATAAGCCCGTCGGATGGCATGCGGGCCTTCTGCGGGAGTCACTCCTAAAACGGTATAGTAGTCCTTGCGTTCCATGCGCTGGTACTTGGTATAGAGCTTCTTTCCATACCAGGACTGGCGGCTCGCCGCAAGAAGGTCTCCCCTGTTATCGTCGTTGCCGTGACGGGACGATTACGCCACAGAGATCTGGATCGATTTGGGCTTGGCCTTCTCCACTTTGGGTAAACGGACCGTCAGGACGCCGTTCTTGAGGTCGGCTTCCAGCTTTTGTTCATCGACACTGTCCGGTACCCGGAACGCCCGCTCGAATCGTCCGTACGGCCGCTCATTCCGATGGTACCGCATGCCCTCGGAGAGAGTTCCTTGCGGCCGCTGGCCAGAAATCAGGAGTACGCCCTTCTCGATGGACAATTTTACCGCACTCTTTTCCACGCCGGGAAGCTCGACCTGGATCAGAAAGTTCTCATTCGTTTCGAGAATATCCACGACCGGCATCCAGTCCGCCACAGCCACAGTCTCGTCCGGTTGACGAGTCGACAGGTTTCCTTCGCTGAGGATGCGATTCAAACGATTGGACATCGACTCCAATTCCCGGAAGTTATCCTGGCTCAGTAAGGCACGCATCAAATCCATGAGGCACCTCCTTATGAAGGGTAGGCGAACGCTTCAGCGGGTACAGGACACCGGGTCGTGTGTAGTGTGATGATTGTGAGTGTGAAGATGACCTCGTCACCTCCCTAGCCCTTACGAATCCCCCCGAACATCAAGTGGTTCGTTCTTCGTCTTCCAGCCGGATGGTTTGCGCCGACATCGCGGGTAGGATGTCGGCGCAAATTCACACTCGTCCTTTATTGACAGGTAATCGCGATTTGCCGAGGCTTCGCCTCGTCACGTATGGGAAAATGAAGCGTCAGAATGCCCTGCGTGTACGAAGCAGTCGAACGAGCCGTATCGACGGAAGCCGGCAGTCGGCAGGACCATTTGAAGCTTCCTTCGGGAAGATTTCGAACGAGCCACGTCCTCTGTTCAGCCGCCTCAGCCGGACGCTCGCCTGTGACGTGCAACTCGTTATTGACGACTTCCACCTTTATCTGGTTGGCGTCCCATCCCGGGATGGCCATCTGAACCGTCAACCCTTGTGCATCCTCAAATAGGTTGTACGCCGGGGTCCAAGGCCGCGACCCTCCGTTCACCGAACCAATTGCGTCGTCGAGCAACCGGTCAATCTG
>CAYXKP010000099.1:0-16136 GCA_964465695.1 uncultured Nitrospira sp. | reverse complement strand
ACCGAGGTGAGAGGAGAGAATGACTTTCGCGCCCTCGTCGACCACGCGATTGATCGTGGGCAAGGTGGAGCGAATGCGGGTGTCGTCGGTGATCTGCAGCGATTCATCGAGCGGGACGTTAAAATCGGCCCGAATGATGACCCGTCTGCCACGAAGTTGCACATCGTCGATGGTTTGTTTGTGCAAGTTCATGGAGTCTCCTTCGGCTAGGCTCAGTGAACGTGGAAATTCATGAGACAGATCGGCATGGAACCACCTCGCCCATCCGCCGTATAATCCGTTAGGGCGTCGTCGACTTTCCCGCCAGGACCTTGACCAGGTCACGGACGCGGCACGAATACCCCCATTCATTGTCGTACCAAGCCGTCACCTTGACCAGGCGCTTGTCCACGACATTGGTCAACGGAGCATCGACGGTAGCGGAATGATGGTCTCCCTTCTGGTCGATCGAGACGATGGGCTCTTCGGAGTACTTGAGAATCCCCTTCAGGGGACCATCCGCAGCCTTCTTGAAAGCGGCGTTGACGGAGGCTACGTCGCAATCCTTCTCGGTTTCGACGGTGAGATCGACGAGCGACACGTTCGGCGTCGGCACCCGAATGGCGAGTCCATCCAATTTGCCCTTGAGTTCAGGAATGACGAGGTGCAGCGCCTTGGCAGCGCCGGTGCTGGTGGGAATCATCGACATGCCGGCTGCGCGGGCCCGTCGAAGGTCTTTGTGAGGAAGGTCCAGCAACTGCTGGTCGTTGGTATAGGAATGGATAGTGGTCATGATCCCATGCTTGATGCCGAACGATTCCAACAAAACCTTGGCGACCGGCGCCAGACAGTTTGTCGTGCAAGATGCATTGGACACAATATGATGCGATTTCGGATCGAATTTATCGTCGTTGACACCAAGTACGATGGTGACATCGGGATCCTTGGCGGGGGCGGAAATAATGACGTGCTTGGCGCCGGCAGACAGGTGTTTGCCTGCCGCTTCCCGATCGGTAAATCGGCCCGTCGATTCGATCACCACATCCACATTCAATGCCTTCCAAGGCAATTCTTTGGGATCTTTGATCGCGAGGACTTTGATGGGTTTCCCGTCTACGAAGATTTGATCTTCCTTGGCTTCAACGCTGGCTGGCAGCGTCCCGTGCACCGAGTCGTACTTGAGGAGATAGGCAAGTGTTTTGGCATCCGTGAGGTCGTTAATGGCGACGATCTGCAAATCTTTATCACCCATTGAGGCACGTAGAACGTTGCGCCCGATACGTCCGAATCCATTGATTCCAATGCGAATGGCCATAGTCTAATCCTCTACATAATGAAGGGGTTCAGTATAACCGGGTGTTTCGATAGAGCGTACGATAGTATCGATGCCGTCTCCTTCTTGTCAAGGTTGAGAAAGGGTCGTCCGGAAAGGGAGAATAAGATTATTATTGATTCTGAGCCTCCCCCATCTTGCCTGTCCATCCTGATCTTGGCTAGATGTTCAATTTGTCCGATGGGCGATCCCTTTCGACATGAAGAATATGACTAAACGGTTATCGGAACAAGCGATGCAGGTACTGGAGTGGCCGGACCTGCTCGAAGTTCTTTCGCAGCATGCGCAATCGGTGATCGGAATCGCTCTATGCCGGTCGCTTTCTTTATCGAGCAACCTCGCTGATGCCTGCCTGCGTCAACAGGAGACGACGGAAATGGTGAGCCTGCTCGAGGGAAGCGATCCCATGCCGGCGCTCATGTTCCCCGATATTCGTGACCAGCTGACTCGATGCAGGAAAGGAGGAGTGCTCGAGGCCGGTGAGTTACGAGACTGCGCGGGTGTGTTGGCCCTCATGGCGGAAATAGAGCGGTATGCCGAGTTCCATACAGCCGAAACCCGGGCACTGGCTCGGCTCTTGGCTTCGCTTCATGGCACAAAAAGTTTGCGGGGAATTCTGAGGGCTATCGAAAGCGCCATCCAGTCCGACGGCTCCATGAAAGACACGGCTTCGCCGGAGCTGCGACGCCTTACTCTGCAGGCGCAGGGACTGAAGCAGGAGATGCGACATCATCTGGAACAGATCCTCCGGTCCAAGCGCTACGAGGACGTGTTGCAAGAGTCCTATTTTGCTCAGCGGGAGGGCCGTTACGTCGTCCCGGTGAAGGCGGACATGCGGGGGAGAATTCCGGGGATCGTGCACGATGTGTCGGCAAGCGGCGCCACCGTCTTTCTGGAACCGCGCGAACTGGTCGAACTGAACAATTCCATCAAGGTGGCGGATCTGGAAATCGATCGCGAGGTGCAGCGTATTTTGCGTGAGCTCACGGCACTCGTGGCTTCAAAAGCAGAGGAGATCGAGCGAGGGATCGAGGTGCTGGCGGAATGTGATGTGATCCGAGCCAAGGCAGAACTGAGCCGACGCCTGAAGTGTAACCCCGTTGCATTGAACGAAGATGGGCGCGTTCTGCTCAAGCAGGCGCAGCACCCTTTGATGCTCATCGCGAAAGAACACGTGGTGGCAAACGACATTCTCATGGATGAAACGATCCGCGTCCTGGTGATCTCCGGACCGAATACCGGGGGGAAGACGGTGACCCTGAAAATCGTCGGGTTGTTCGCGCTCATGATACGGGCGGGCCTGCATCTTCCCTGCGCGCCGGAATCAGAGATGGCGTTGTTTACAGATGTCTATGCCGACATCGGCGATGCGCAGGACCTGAGCCGCGATCTGTCCAGTTTTTCCGCTCACATGACGCACATCATTCGTCTCCTTTCGGAGAACTCCGCCGGGCCAGCGCCGAACGAACCCTTCAGGCCGCGTTCTCTTGTGCTCCTTGATGAACCTGTGACGTCGACCGATCCACAGGAGGGAGCGGCATTGGCCGAAGCTTTACTGTGCCGTTTGTCCGAGATGAACATGAAAGTAGTGGCGACCACGCATTACGGCGGGCTCAAGAAACTGGCGCAAATGACCGCCGGTTTTGTGAACGCATGCGTGGAGTTCGATGTGGAGCGGTTGGCGCCGACGTACCGATTGTTTCTCGGGATCCCCGGCGGTTCATCGGCCTTGGAGATCGTGAGTCGTCTCGGTATGGATCAGCGTATTGTGAACGAGGCGAGGAAGCGATTACTGCATGAAGACCAACGGCTCGACGAGTTGATGGCGGATCTACAGCGGAAACAGGGTCGATTGACTGAAGACGTCGAGAAGGCTCAGCGAGCCAGGCAAGAAGCCGAACAAGCGGCTCGCGAAGCACAAGCGCTTCGCGAGCGACTGCAGGAAGCTGAACAGGAGGCCCGGCGCGGGCTCAAGAAAAAACTTGGGGAGCAATTCCAACGCGCACGAGCGGAGGTCCAAGCCACGGTCGATTCCCTGAAGCGTGAACAGAAGCTCATCAAGGCCAAGGACGCAAAAGAACGGTTACATGAGTTGGAGTCGAAAGCCAGGCAGGAGCTGACACTGGCCACCGGATCGATCCCGCTGGAGCAACTTCGTATCGGCGATGCCGTGGAAATTACCGGCTTGGGCATGACGGGGAGTTTGTTGGAGGCGCCGCAAGGAAAGAAACGTGTGCGGGTCAAAGTGGGGGAAGGGGAAGTACTGGCGACTGTGTCCAACCTCGTCGGTCTGGCAGGTGAATCGGCTCCCGCGCCGCCCGCTGCACCACCGGAAAATGCCCGCCGGTTTTCAACTGGTGGAGGACTGAGGTTCGACGAACAGACGGTGGTGGACGTGCGAGGGCAAGCGGCCGATGAGGCATTGGATCACGTCGTCTCGGCGCTGGATCGGGCGACGCTCGACGGGGCTCCATATCTCAGGATCATCCACGGTCATGGGACCGGCCGACTCAAATCCGTCCTCCGAGAGTACCTGAAAGATTCTTCCTACGTAGAAAGCTCACGCCCCGGTGAGAGGGCCGAAGGTGGGGATGGGGTGACGGTAGTAAAATTACGGTGATTATTTGGTGTTCTCCTTCATTGAAGAGATGGTCTTATGCGGAATAATACGATGGCTCTCCTGTATCGTTTCTGATCCATCCCGGTATCCGATTCGATACCGTATCTGGTTCAGTCATCAATGCGGTCCAGCCCTTTCCTATTCTGTCGAATCCTGTAACTGCACGCTCTTGTAGTGATTTTTGAATATGACCGTATCGTAGTTTTGGGTGGTATCAAGTTTGCTCATTTTGTCTTTGTGTCCTTGTGAAAGTGTGTGCACCTCTCATCTATAAGCAGGAGAGCCAGTATGCGTAAAACGAAAGATTTTGAAGTGCAGAGTCGGATGGCATCTGAGCTGAGACGTCTACGAGAATTGGAAAGAGAGAACGGCCTACTTAGGTTCTTGTATGCCGATCTGTTGCAGAAATTTTCAGAGTTGAAGGATGGACTCACGAGAAACGCCGGGGCTTGTTAAGCCATCGGGACCCACGTCGGCGAGTACAAGATCTGCGATAAGGGGCCTGGTGACGTATGTTGACAATGGCGTAGTGCCGACATAAGCCTACTGCTGGTCTGCAGCCTTGATCAAGCTATTGAGCTAGAGGGCTTGTTCCTTGACAGGGGAAAAGCATTCTTGCTAGCTTGGCAACTCTAGAGAAAGCATCTAATCATCTCTCCCGACCAGGCTGTAGGTTCCGTGACTTTTCAAGACCTTATTCTTGCCCTCCATCGATTCTGGGCCGATCAAGGCTGTGCCATCCATCAACCCTATGACATGGAAATGGGTGCAGGGACGTTTCATCCGGCCACGTTCCTGCGATCGCTCGGGCCGGAGCCTTGGCGGGCTGCCTATGCGCAGCCATGCCGCCGTCCGACGGACGGCCGCTATGGCGAAAATCCCAACCGTCTCCAACACTATTATCAGTACCAAGTCGTCCTGAAGCCTTCCCCGGACGACATTCAGGAGCTGTATCTGGAAAGTCTGGCTCGGTTGGGAATCAATCCCAGGGAGCACGACATTCGCTTCATGCAAGACGATTGGGAGTCGCCGACGCTGGGCGCATGGGGACTCGGATGGGAAGTGAGACTGGATGGGATGGAGATCACCCAGTTCACGTACTTTCAAGAGATCGGCGGGATTGAACTGGCTCCGATCACCGGAGAAATCACTTACGGGACGGAGCGCATCGCCATGTACCTGCAGGGAGTGGACAACGTCTTTGACCTGGCCTGGACCGATGGAGTTTCCTATAGGGACATACATCACGAAACCGAAGTACAAGGATCGCGCTACAATTTCGAGCAAGCAGACGTCACGATGCTCATGCAAGGCTTTCAAGCCAGTGAAGCCGAATGCAAGCGATTGCTCGCGCAGACCGACACACGCCTGACGCTGCCGGCCTATGACTACTGCATTAAATCGTCGCATCTGTTCAATCTTCTCGATGCCCGCGGTGCGATCAGTGTCGCGGAACGGACGGGCTATATCGCTCGGGTGCGGGCACTGGCCAGGCAATGTGCCGAGCGCTATATCGAGGAGCGAGCCGCGATGGGCCATCCGTTGATGAAGGCGCAGGTCACGCATCGATGAAGCGCCAGATCGTGAAGAAGCCTCAGCCACAAAAATCCCGTAACTCCCAACCTACCGCCGAGCTGTTGTTGGAGATCGGGCTGGAGGAGCTGCCGTTTGAGTTCATTGCGCCGACTCTGGCGGCCCTTGGACAAGCCGCTAGCCGTGTATTTCAGGATGCCCGATTGTCGTTCGGGTCCATCAAGACCTATGGAACGCCACGGCGCCTTGTCTTGGTCGGGAACGATTTGCTTGCCCATCAAACTGCGGTTGTCAAAGAAACGATGGGGCCGTCGAGAATGGTTGCATTCGACCAGACCGGCCAACCTACGAAAGCAGCGATAGGATTCGCGGCTGGGCTGGGTGTCGCGGTGGAACATTTGGAGATCCGTCAGACACCGAAGGGAGAGTACCTTTTAGCGATCAAGCGCGATGCGGGACGTGCGACCGCCACCCTTCTTCCGGAATTATTGCCGGAACTGATTGAAAGGGTCTCCTTCCCCAAGGCCATGAAGTGGAACGAGACCGGATTACGTTTCGCCAGACCTATACGGTGGATCGTTGCGCTCTTCGGGGGAGAGGTCGTGCCGGTACAGATTGCCGGCATCAAAGCCGGCAATCGGACGTACGGTCATCGTGTGATGGGAGGCGAAACACCCATTACCGTGAAGGATTTCAGGACCTACAGCAAAGGGCTCGAAAAGCGAGGGGTGCTCATCGATCCTGAACGCCGTCGAACGACGATTCGGGAACAAATCGACTACCTTTGTGCCAAAGCAGGGGTGGAGTTGAATGCCGATGACCCTCTACTTGACCAGGCGGTACACACTACGGAGTGGCCCTGTGCCGTTCTGGGCAGCTTCAAACCGGAGTATTTGGCGGTTCCTTCGGAAATTCTCATCACGTCGATGAAAGAACATCAAGGGTTCTTCTCGCTCAGGGATAAGAAATCCGGCAGACTGGCGCCGCATTTCATCGCGGTTGCCAACAATGAACCCAAAAATATGTCACTCATTCGGACCGGGAACGAGCGAGTGTTGGCCGCGCGATTGGCCGATGCAAAATTCTTCTTCGATGAAGATCGGAAGATCTCATTAGAAGTGCGTGCGAAGAAGCTCGATGGAGTGACGTTCCACCACAAGCTCGGCACGATGGCGCAGAAACAGGAACGGCTGGTCAAGCTGATGACGATTATCGCTCCGTTCCTCAAAAGAGGAGACTATGATTTTATCAACCGATGTGGAAAGGCTGCGGCATTATGCAAGGCTGATCTGTTGACCGGAATCGTTGGCGAGTTTCCTGAGCTTCAGGGAATTATGGGTGGAGAATATGCCAAGCGAGAAGGAGTATCGGAAGAGGTCTGGAAAGCTATAAGAGACCAATATTTACCTATCGGAATGGAAGCACGCTTACCTGAAACATCTGAGGGCCAAGCCCTATCTCTAGGCGACAAAGTTGACACCATTGTTGCTTTTCTTTGCGTAGGAGTAGTCCCAAAAGGCTCAGAAGATCCGTATGCTTTAAGACGGCACGCTCTTTCTATAGTTCGAATAATAATAGAGGGTAAACTTAAGCTGGCGCTGGACGAGATTGTTCAACATGCCCAAGATATTGTTGAAAAAGAAATAGGACGTACACCATCAATGGTCCATAGTCCGTTAAGTTTTATTTTTGAACGATTCAAGTTCTACGCGGGGAAGCTTCATATCGAGCGCGACGATGTTATAGCGGCTGTGTGTGCGACTGCATACTCTCGTAGGCCATTGGAACTTCTAGATGCTCTGGAGCGAATGAAGGCGTTGCAGGCTGTTATGACCCAGCCAGAGTTCGATCCTTTGATCATCGGTTTTAAGCGGGCGCATCGGTTGGTGGAGAAAGAACAGTGGGAACGCCAGCCGGTTGATGACACAAAGTTTCAGCACCCGTCGGAGTCGGCGATTTACCGGGCAGTCGCCGAAGAGGGGGAGAAGATGTCGTTCTCCATGTCCGCGGGAGACTACCACGAGGCATTGAATTCCTTAGTAAGACTTCGGCCGATCATTGATGCATTTTTCGAAGCTGTAATGGTCAACGCAGAAGATAAGGCTATCCGCAGCAATCGGTTGTCGCTGCTCAATGGGGTCGATGAGTTGTTCATGTCATTCGCGGACTTTTCCCAGATTGTGGTACAAGGGCGGTAGTCAAATCGGACGAAGAGACGGGCGTCCTGCTTGCGAGGGTTAAGGCAGGACCGGAGGAGCCATGGATCAGCCGATGGCGGATGAACACCGTCGGGCGGGTAAGCTCCGACGTTTTTCCTTGGTGGTCTCACTGGTCCTGGTGGTGTTGTGCAATGCCATTCTTCTCGGCGGGTTCGCGCTCAGCGGCATTAATCTCGACGACTTGGTCAAGACACCGGATTTCTTCAACGCCAAACAAGACGTGTGCCTTCGACTCACCTGGCAGCCGGTGCCCGGAGCCAATGAACCCGTCCGACTCTGTTCAGAATGGCTTAATCTCTCCGATCCGAGCGGAAAGACCCATGTTCTCCAGCCGGACACGAAGCTTAAAAAGGGTCTTGACGGACAGTACTACGTCGATCAAGGTGTTCAGGCTGACTATCGATTGCTGATGCTCATACTGTTTGTCACCGTCATCATCATAGGGGGGGTACGGGCGAAGTGGTTTTTGGTGAACCGGTATCGGCTCCGTCTGGAGTCCAGCGACGGTCGTCGCGCGTCGCCCGCTCAGTGATACGCATTCTTCCTGGAAGGAGAAGTCACGTGGCAAAGAAATACGTTTACTATTTCGGCGACGGCAAAGCCGAGGGCACGTCGAATATGAAAGAGCTGCTCGGCGGGAAAGGCGCGGGATTGGCCGAGATGACGAACCTCGGTATCTCCGTCCCCCCGGGCTTCACGATCACGACGGAGGCCTGCATCGAATACTACAAGCAGGGCAAGAAATATCCACCCGGACTGTGGGAGGCGACGTTGGCCGCTCTGAAGCGCGTGGAGCGGTCGATGAGCATGGGGTTCGGCGATCCCGAGAAGCCGTTGCTGGTGTCCGTGCGATCCGGCGCCCGCGCCTCGATGCCCGGCATGATGGACACGGTACTCAATGTGGGGCTCACGTTGAAGACGGTCGAAGGGCTCGCGGCCAAGACAAAGAACGAGCGGTTTGCCCAGGACAGCTATCGTCGCTTCATCACGATGTTCGGCAGCATCGTCATGGGAGTGCCCCGCGAACATTTTGAAGCGATCCTGAACCATAAGAAAGAAGAAATGGGTGTGGCCCACGAGACGCAATTGGACGCGGGAGGCTTGCGTGACCTTGTCGGACGATTCAAATCGTTGGTGAAGGAAGAAACCGGGAAGGATTTCCCGGACGATCCGAATGAGCAGCTGCGGATGGCGATCAACGCGGTGTTCTCCTCGTGGAACGGCGCGCGGGCCATTACCTATCGGCGCTTGAACGGCATTCCGGACCATTGGGGTACCGCCGTCAACGTCGTCGCGATGGTGTTCGGCAACATGGGCGACACCAGCGGGACCGGTGTGGCGTTCACCAGGGATCCGAATACCGGTGAGCGTAAATTCTTCGGCGAATGCCTGATGAACGCGCAGGGCGAAGACGTCGTGGCCGGCATCAGGACGCCGCTTCCGGTCAGCGCGCTCGCCAAGAATGTCCCGGCCGCCTACAAGGAACTCGAACACACCTATAAGAAGCTTGAAAAACACTATCGCGACATGCTCGACCTGGAGTTTACGATCCAGGAGGGCAAGCTCTATATGCTGCAAACGCGCGTCGGGAAACGGACCGGGATCTCGGCGGTTCGGATCGCCGTCGAAATGGTGAAGGAAGGGTTGATCACCAAGCGCGAAGCGGTGCAGCGGGTCGGGCCCGACCAATTGGCGCAGTATCTCTATCCGATTTTCGACTCGCAGGTGGAATCCAGCTCGACGCCCCTGGGCAAAGGATTGCCGGCCGGTCCCGGCGCGGCGGCGGGTAAGATCGCGCTGACGCCGGATCGCGCGGTCGAGATGAAGGCGGCCGGTCAGCGGGTCGTGCTCGTTCGCGAGGAGACCAGCCCGGACGACATTCACGGCATGAACGCGGCGACGGGATTCTTGACCGCGCGCGGCGGGATGACGTCGCATGCGGCGGTGGTGGCTCGGCAGATGGGCAAAGTGTGCGTGGCCGGTTGCGAAGCGGTGCAAGTGATCGATGCGCAATCGGTGCGGATCGGCTCGAAGGTGTTCCACGAAGGGGACTATATTTCCGTCAACGGGTCGACCGGCAATGTGTACGACGGCGACGTACCGGTGGTGGAGTCGGAAATCATTCAAGTGGTGCAAGGAAAGCTGGATGCCAAAAAGTCGACGAAGTATCAGTTGTTCGCGACATTGCTCTCCTGGGCCGACGACGAGCGCCGGCTGCGTGTCCGGGCCAACGCCGACGTGCCGGACCAGGCGAGAATTGCGAGAGGATTCGGAGCGGAAGGCATCGGATTGTGCCGTACCGAACATATGTTCTTCGCTGAAGATCGTATTCCGATCATGCAGAAAATGATCTTGGCGCGTACGAAGGAAGAACGTGAAAAATTTCTCGATCAACTGTTGCCGTTACAGAAGCAAGATTTTATCGGGCTCTATCGGGAGATGGAAGGCTTTCCGGTGACGATCCGTTTGCTCGATCCTCCGCTCCACGAGTTTTTGCCCAAACGGGAAGAATTGATGGTAGAGATCGCACAGCTGGAATTGACCGGGAACGACGGGGCCAAGCTCGAGGAGAAACGTCGTTTGCTGACCCGAGTGGAAGAACTCCATGAATTCAACCCCATGCTGGGTCTTCGTGGGTGTCGGTTGGGTATTACGATGCCGGAAATCACCCGTATGCAGGCGAGGGCGATTATGGAAGCGGCCTGCGAGTTGGTGAAGGAAGGTAAAAAGATCGTGCCGGAAATCATGATTCCGCTCGTCGGCATGGTGTCCGAAATGAAGTCGCAGAAGGACCTGGTGAAAGAGGTCGCTCAGGAGACGATGAAACGGTGCGGTGTAAAGTTGAATTATCTGGTGGGGACGATGATCGAGTTGCCGCGCGCGGCGGTCACCGCCGATCAGATAGCCCAAGAGGCGGAGTTCTTCTCGTTCGGGACGAACGATCTGACACAGACGACGTTCGGTTTCTCGCGCGACGATGCGGCCAAGTTCATCGATTTTTATAAAAGCGAGAAGGTCATGGATTCGGATCCCTTTGCCGTGCTTGACCGCGAAGGCGTCGGTTCTCTGATGAAGCAGGCGATCGAAGGAGGGCGCAAGTCGAGGGCCGGCATCAAATTGGGTATCTGCGGCGAGCATGGCGGCGATCCCAGCTCCGTCGAGTTTTGCGATCAATTGGGATTGGATTATGTCAGCTGCTCGCCCTTCCGCGTGGCGATTGCCCGGTTGGCGGCGGCGCAGGCGGCCATTGCAGCTTCACGTGCGAAGCCGGCTGGGAAGAAACCCGCGGCGTCTCGAAAACCGTCGACCTCCCGCCGCAAGAGACGGTGACCGGCGCTCAACGAGATCTCCACTTCATGACACTGGCCCTTCGCCTGGCGGCGAAGGGCAGGAGTACGGCCGGCCCGAACCCGATGGTCGGCGCAGTGGTTGTCAAGCGGGGCCGGATCGTCGGACAGGGTTTTCACCTCAAGCCCGGAACTCCTCACGCGGAAATCCACGCGCTACGCCAGGCGGGGAAACATGCTCAAGGCGCCACCTTGTACGTGACGCTCGAGCCCTGCTGTCATCTCAAGAAACGCACTCCCCCTTGTGTCCCTGAAGTCCTTCGTTCCGGTGTCCCCCGAGTGGTGATCGCGATGCAGGATCCGAATCCATCGGTCAAGGGGAGAGGAACCGCGGCGCTTCGGCGGGCCGGACTTTCGGTCACGGTAGGAGTGGCCCGCTCCCAGGCGGAAGAATTGAATAAAGCCTATTGCCGCTGGATGAAAACAGGCCGCCCCTATGTGACACTGAAGGTTGGTATGACGCTCGATGGAAAGCTGGCTGCAGCTTCCGGCGAATCGCGATGGATTACCGGAGAGTTATCCAGGAGAGACGCCCATCAACTCCGCGGGAACGTGGACGCAGTACTGGTTGGAGTGGGAACGGTGTTGGCCGATGATCCTGCGCTGACGGTGAGAACAGGAGCAGGGTTAGAGGAGCTGTCGGCACGTCAGCCTCTTCGCATTGTGGTGGACAGCCGATTGCGCACTCCGTTGAAGGCACAAGTTCTGACACAACAGGACAAGGCCAAAACGATGATTGCCACCACTGCCGCAGCCCCAGCGGCTCGACGATCGGCTCTGCAACAGAAGGGCATAGAGATCCTCACCTTGCCCTCCCTGCAGGGCCGGGTTTCGTTGTCTGCTTTGCTGAAGCAGCTGGGTCGGCGCGGGATCATATCCCTCCTCGTCGAGGGAGGGAGCGAGGTCAATGCCGGGATGCTGAAGGCCGAGCTGGTCGATCATATCCGTCTCTACATGGCGCCGCTCCTGCTGGGCGGCCGGAATGCCAAAGGTGTGATCGGGGGAGAAAGTCCCGCGCGACTCAAGAGTGCGATCAAGATACGCCATGTTGAGACACGGTTCGTCGGCAGTGACCTTGTGGTGGAAGGAGATCTGTGATCGCCTGTGTCTGGGGGATCAATCTGCTGCTTGTTCTTGCCGGCGGTATTGCTTCCGGCTTCGCCGAGGACTCCGTTCCGACTGTCACGAGCCTCGCCACACGCGTCTTGCAGTATCTTGATGCTTCAGACGGTGATGAGGCGGAGCGTCTGCTGCAAAGCATTCTTTCCGAAAAGAATGTGACCGCCCACACCGTCTCTCAGATCATACGAACCGGACGAACCTACCGAGAGCAGCCAGTCGGAAATGTCCCGGATGAACGAATCGTGAGCCGGGGACAGACCTATCCTATGTCCCTCTTCATCCCACCGACGTACCAAGCGTCGAAAGCCTATGCCCTCGTCGTCTGCCTGCATGGATATGGTTTTACCGGCGAAGAATATTTGGAACGGTGGCGACCACGGTTGGGTGAGGACTATCTATTGGCCTGCCCCACGTATCCGTCCGGTGCTTGGTTTACAAGGCGGGCTGAGGAACTGGTGCTGGAGACGATCCGGCAAGCCGGTCACCGGTATCATATCGACCCAGACCGGGTGTTCCTCACGGGGATGTCGAACGGGGGGATCGGAGCGTGGTTGATCGGAATGCACCATGCGCCGTTGTTCGCGGGCATCGCTCCTATGGCAAGCGGACTGGATGATGTGCTGATGCCGTTTTTAGCGAATCTTCGTAACACGCCCGTCTATATCATTCATGGAGCCAAAGATCAGGTGATGCCGGTGGACCTGAGTCGCTCGATCGTCCGAGAGCTGGACGCGCTCGGCTATCCCTATGTGTATCAGGAGCATCAACGTGAGCATCCCATGGCGGGCGGGCACTATTTCCCACGAGAGGAGTTGCCGAACCTTGTCGCCTGGTTCAATCGTCAGCGCCGTGAACCGTTACCGACCCGCCTGACCGTCGTGCGTGACGCGAGCCACTTTCACGCGTTCGATTGGATTCGCCTTGATGCGACCGATCCGATTGCGGCATTTTCGGAAGATTTGGTGGACAAACGCGACGAACGAATCAAGCGTCGGGTATATGCCAGGCTTGACGCATCGATTGCCGACAATAATCGTATCGAGGTGAAGGCGGAGCATGTTCAGCGGTATAGCCTATTCCTAAACGAGCAGTTGATCGATTTCTCCAAGCCGCTCACGGTGGTGACGAACGGGCGTCTCTCGTTCGAAGGCACCGTCGTTCCGTCGGCCGAAACCTTGTTGAGGCAAGCCAGATTACGACAAGACCCCGAGCGACTCTTCTCTGTCCATCTCACGATTGCCATCGCGAAGCCCACTTCATGATCTCCGCACGGCGGTTCCGGACCGGTCCCGTGATACACATGCTTGTCGTGTGGATCAGCATGGAGGTGCTCGTGTTTGCAGGGTATGGCCGGACAGAGGTTTGCGCGCTGTCCTCCAATCAAGCCGGGCTCACATTTCCCGCCGAACGGGTTGATCCTGTTTGGGCGTGCAGGCTGCAAGCGATCATCCAAAGTTATACGACTATGAGCCAGGTCGGTCCGATCCGAACCGCTCTCTCTGAATCGACGTATCGGCATCTCCTGGATCATCCTCCCTTTACAGCGGATGTGATCCGGCGCCTGCATCTTGGCCTTTACCGGTCGGAAGAGCGAGGTCCCGGCCGCTTCTCGGGAGATGATGGCGAGGGGACGAAAGGCATCGTGGAGTTGGTGTACGAGGATCCCACGTTCCGTATCTACTTTCTCGAAGGAACTCATGAAAGCCGGTTGCTTCCTCACGTCAGGGGGAAAGCGGTCGTCTTTCTCAGGATAGGGGTGACGCGAGATGCAAACGGGAATGAATCGACGGACAGTACGTTGGTGGCGTACACCAAATTGGATAACCGTTTCCTTTCAGGGTTGGTTTCCCTCCTGCATCCGCTTGTTTCCAAGATCGTGACAAGCAGGTTGCAAAAAGGAGTGGAGACTGTCGATCGACTGGGGAACGTGATGAGGCAGGATCCCGACCGGGTGATGGCTGAGCTGACGAAGCCGCCGCCTTTACCCGAACATCACGTCGCCTTTCTGAAACGGGTGTTGAGGAGTTCACACAGCACCGGCCAAGGTCGTTCGGACGGGAGATTGATCCCATGACGACATCGCGCAGTTTCATGCTGATCTGCACGGTCGGTATCTTTTCCTTCATCAGCTACAACATGGTGCGGATGCCCGCCCTCTCCTTATTCGCCGAATCGCTGGGCGCCGGCCCGGAACGGATCGGTCTGATCGTGTCCGTGTCGACGTTAACGGGCGTATTGCTGAAGCTGCCTTCCGGGGCTCTCTCCGATATCTATGGAAGGCGGTTCTTGCTGCGAATCGGCGTGGTGGCGTTCGGGTTGCCGCCGTTTCTCTATCCCTTCATTACGAACCTGGACGCGCTGACCGCGCTACGGTTTCTCCACGGCTTCGCAACCGCGATCTTCGCTCCAAGTGCCCTGGCCACCGTCGCGGAGCTTTACCGGGAACGGCGTGGTGCGGCGCTCGGAACCTATACGGCCTGTACTCAGTCCGGCTCTCTCTTGGGACCCTTTCTCGGTGGATACCTCATCCATGCGGCAGGGTTCTCTACGGCCTTCACCGCCGCCGGTATCTTCGGCTGCATCGGCATGGTGTTGTTCTATGCCCTTCATCTCGACGTCTCGGTGCCGCAGAGGCGGGAACAGGGGACGACTGTCGTCCTATCCGAAATGTGGAAGGGGTTTGCCGCCGTCGCGAAAAATACAAAGGTGCTGATCACCAGCGTGACCGACGCCGCCAAGATGATCGCCAACGGGGCCTTGATGGCGTTTTTGCCGTTGTACGGAGTCTCAGTAGGATTGAATCCCGGTGAAGTCGGTTTCTTATTTACTGTCCAGGCCTTCACGTCGTTCTTTTCCAAGCCGATCATGGGACGGATATCAGACCGAGTCGGTCGGCAGCCGCTGATCGTCCTCGGGTTAATCATCTGCGCCGGGACTTTTGTCTGTATCCCGCATGTGTCGATGTTTCCAATCTTGCTTTTCCTGTCTGCCGGGTTCGGTTTCGGTGAAGCGGTCGTGTCCTCTTCCTCCTCGGCGCTTGTCGCCGACAGTTCAGAGTTCAAGACCCTCGGAGCTGGCATGGGAATGCAGGGGACGATCATGGACATCGGGCACGCCAGCGGGCCGTTGCTGGCCGGTCTTTTGATTGCGAACCTGAGTTATCCCGCGGCCTTCGCCGTCATCGCGGGGATACAACTGGCGGCAGCCAGCGTGTTCTGGACCGCGATGAAGCGAACGTAAACACTGCTATCTCGATCACGGCTGCGATATAATGGGCCCGTAATGAGTGAGATTGCGACTGAGAACCTCGTGATCGGCGTGTTGGCCGGTCTGGGTGTGGTTGTACTGATTGTGTTGTTCGTCTATGTGGTGAAACAGATCATTCTGAGGAAAGACTGATGTTTTCCGGCATCGTCGAAGAAATGGGCGGGATTACCGTCTTGAAAAAAACGCTGGCTGGAACCAAGCTCACCATTTTGGCCTCAACGGTGATGGGCGACCTCAAGATCGGTGACAGTGTGAGCGTGAATGGGATCTGTCTGACGGTTGTTTCGAGAAGCGAGCGTGACTTTTCCGTGGAAGCCTCGCCTGAAACCCTCTCAGTGACGACGCTCGGCAGTTTCGCTGTGGGAATGCCGGTAAATCTAGAAAGGGCCATGAAGCTCAACGAGCGCATCGGCGGGCATCTGGTGGCCGGTCATGTGGATGGCATTGGTGTGATCCGCAATCGACATCAAGACGCCAATGCGATCATTTTTACCATCGAGGCGCCGCAAAACGTTCTCAGGTATTGCGTAGTAAAAGGATCCATCACGGTCGATGGGATCAGCTTGACGATCAATGAGGTGAACGAAAAAGGGTTTTCCGTTTCCATCATTCCCCATACGGCGAAGGTGACGACACTGGGTCTCAAGCAGGTGAATGACCCTGTCAACCTTGAATCCGACCTCATCGGCAAGTACGTCGAGCGCCTGCTCCAAGAG
>CAYXKP010000098.1:0-16323 GCA_964465695.1 uncultured Nitrospira sp. | reverse complement strand
TCATCGATGTATCGGCAAGCGAAGTTCCGGTCATGGATGGAAGCGCCGCGCCGTTCGTCCGACTGATTCAGTCCGTGGGCGTCGTCCCGCAGGACCGGAAGCAGCCGTTTCTGAAGATTACGGCTCCAATTGAGGTGACGGAGGGATCGAAGCGAGTACGGATCGAACCGTCCTCTACTCAGAGAATCACTTACTCCATTCACTATGAGCATCCTCTTATCAAGACGCAGACCTATGCGTATGATTGCTCTGCCGATGCGTTTGAGAATGAGATCGCCGAAGCCAGAACATTTGGATTTCTGTACGAAGTTCAAGCGCTGTGGGCTCGCGGGCTCGGCAAAGGCGGAACGTTGGACAATACCATCGTGCTGTCGGATGACGGCATTGTTAATGACTCCGGGCTGCGATTCGACGATGAATTTGTCCGCCACAAGATCCTTGATCTGATCGGTGACTTTTCTCTGCTGGGAGTGCCCTTCATCGGCCACGTTGTCGCAGACCGATCAGGACATGCGCTTCACACTCGTTTGGTCCAACAGATCCTGACGCAGCCGGAAAAGTGGGTGCTGCTGAATGCCGAGCCCTCCGGAGAGGGAAAGCGATCAGCCGCTCATACATTTCATCTTCAGCCAGCCGTCGCACTTCAGGCTTCTTAGCCTATTGAGGGTTTTGGGTATCTGGGCTGGATTTGCCTATCACTTGACTGGCAGGGCTCTCTTTTCACCAGGACGTCAACATGGTACGCCGGGGGCAAGTGGCCTTACCCCCGGCGTATCACATCATGGCGAGAACTACTTCTTTTTCTTCTTCGCTGCCTTCTTTGTTGCCAAGAGTCTCACCCCCCTTCGCAGTGTCAAGTTAAACATCCCTTGATTCGCTACACGGCTTGAATCAACATGTCGTCCAACGCCTCGAATGTGTTGGGACCGACCTTTCTGAACCGTTTGTCGCGCTTGAGCGACGTCGCAATCGACGTGAGCGGCGTTTTACCTTTGATTTGCAAGCCACCTTCGATTAAGCGCTGCACCAGCTCTTTCGCATGCATCGCGCGATTCGATTCACGAAGGATTTCATAAGCTGCTTGAGGAACACTTTTGCCCACGTACTTACTTCGTCCAAGAAGAATTTCCCGCGATTGATCGGTGACATCCATAACCGGTACAGGTCGAATCCCCTTGGAATCGTCCGTCGTAATGATCTGATTGGAGAGACTGGCCAGTTTGGCTTTGTCGGCTTCAACGCGGTAAAGGGTTTCAGCAAGCTCAAGGTATTTCTTAATAGTGGCGATTTCATCATCCAATCGCCGGCGCTTTTTCTCTAGCTCCTGAAACCGACTTTTGTATGCATTGATCCGTTGCTCTAGACCAACGAGAATATCTGTTAATTCTTCCACCTACATCCTCACTATATCTGCTCATAAAGCATGCTTGCTTTATAGCATTGCTTGTTTGTTATGTCAAGACTATATATTTGAATCATTACATGTCCTCTACATTTGTTTACTTGCACATAAGTAATACTTTTAAAGCTCATGTTACCAAGCCTTGTACTGCCTAAGCTTAAGGTTTTCATCATTTCAAAGTTGACCATGCTACAATCTGGTGTGCCGACACCTCACGAGCCAATCGCTTATAACGCGCTCCTCGAAGCAGCGATCACCGCCAGTCAAGAAGCCGGCGCCCTGCTGCTCAGGTATGCGGAAGCCGGTTTCCGCGTCGAGTATAAGAACCCGATCAATTTGGTAACTGATGCGGACCATGCTGCCGAGCAGTGTGTCATAGACCATATCAAGGCTCATTTCCCCACCCATCGGATCTTGGCCGAAGAGCGAGGTCGCCTCGAAGAAGCACGGTCGCCCTATTTGTGGATCATCGATCCATTGGACGGTACCACGAATTTCGCGCACGGCTATCCGGCCTACTGCGTTTCCATCGGCCTCGAGTACGAGGACCATTGTATGCTGGGCGTAATCTACGATCCTTCACGGAATGAACTGTTCACGGCCATTGAGCATCACGGCGCGCAGTTGAACGGACGGCCCATCCATGTGTCCGACACGATGAGCCTCGACAGCAGTCTCTTGGTGACAGGCTTTGCCTATGACATCAGAGAAACGTCACGAAATAACCTCGATCATTTTGCCAATTTTGCGCTCAAAGCACAGGGCCTTAGAAGAACGGGTTCCGCGGCATTAGATCTCTGTTATGTGGCCACAGGACGTTTTGACGGATTCTGGGAGGTCCGGCTCAATCCCTGGGATATGGCCGCCGGCTCGGTCATCGTGCAAGAGGCCGGCGGACGGCTGACTGATTTCAGCGGGAAAGATCTTTCAATTTACGGGCAAGAACTCGTGGCAAGCAATGGACGGATCCACGACACGATGCTCACAGTCCTTAATCAAGCGCACCCTTGATATCCTGAACGGCGCAGAATACAGTACTCTGATCTATACTGAGGCTACGTATGGCGCGGGCTATCGATCCTCAACAACCGAACAAGTCTCCGGCCAACGATAATTCTGCCGACCGCGCTTGGGATGTGGAACTGCTTCGCGTGCTCGTCAGCCGCAAGGGAACCCAGGTGGAGGCACAATGGGCCATCCATCCCCAGTTAAAAGAAGATCTGCTGCCCAATGAATGGCAGGAAGTGATGGACCTCATGGCGAAGGCCACCGATATCGTCGGTCATCGCTTTTCCAAGGCGTTGTCTGAAGCCGACCTCACACCCCCGGGCAATGCCTGATTGTTCCTCCGTTTTCTTTCTCATTCACGACTATATCAAGATGGGAGGGTCCGTATGGATGGGTATTACCACTCGCACGATCTGGGAAAATTTTCCGACATGGGTAAGGCCAACAAAGACCTATGGGAGAAATTCATGACTTACTACAGCGCAGTCTTTGCGGAAGGTGCGCTCACGGAGCGTGAGAAGGCGCTCATTGCCCTGGCCGTCGCTCACACCGTGCAATGTCCCTACTGCATCGATGCCTACACCCAAGCTTCACTGGAAAAAGGATCGAATGTCGAGGAGATGACCGAAGCGGTCCACGTCGCCTGCGCTATCCGCGGCGGCGCCTCGCTCGTTCACGGTGTACAGATGCGAAACGTCGCCGAAAAGTTGTCGATGTAAGCGTACGGCTGGAATCCTTCGTCCCGCCCGGGCAGAGCTTTCACCAGGAACGGAAAGGCATTTCCCGCCTTCGACGAGCCAAGTCGAGCCGGATCACCGTAAGTCTTGGACGAGAATTACAAATACGAATTTTCAGGTATCGCGAGTGTGAAATACTTGCCGCGCTCTTCGTACAAGATACGTTGAGTCGTGAGGTCATCGAGAATAGGTTGGAGGATCGCATCGCTGCAATCCGTTCTATCTCCAACCGCCGTTCGGATCTGTTCCGCACTCTTCGCCGCCTCATTACAGATCTCAATCACCGACATGGCCAAGCCTTCATATCGCCGACGAGTCGGTGTCTTAGGATTGCGCCCGTCATAGATCGTCACAAAGCTCGGTGCTTTTGAGTAGTACAGAAACGGCCGGTCTGTGGACCTATGCATCCGTTGCCAGCTTTCGATCGCCGCAACCAGTTCTTGATATAGGTGGGGATCCACCGGCCAGTCGTCGAGCTCGTACTCAAAATCATAGGCGATCTTTTTCAGCTCGATCTGACGCGCATCGTACACGTATTCATAGGCCATCCCCGGTCCGGTAATGTGGACTCCATATTCATGCGGCCTAGTGAAGTAAGGGCTGAAGCGCTGCAGCCAGAATTTGCCTGTAGCCTCAGGCGGCTGCAGGTGGAGCAGTGACGGGATCAGCTCGATCTGGCGCCGGTAATCTTCATCGGTCTCTCCCGGAAAGCCCAGCAAGATATTCCACAGCACCGTCACATGATAGTAGAGACTCCACTTCAGGCACACGATGTTCTGCATCGGCGTCGCGCCTTTATCCATGGCGCGCAGCTGATTGAGGCTCAGGCTTTCCAGTCCCGGCTGCATGCATTTCACGCCACCGGCTGCCAACGTCTTGATCTGGTTCTTCTGCAGATTGCTCTTGGTTTCGATAAACACATCCAGGTCGCAATGGTCCCCCGCAAGCTTGCCGAAGAGCTCCTCGATATAGGCCATGTCGATGATGTTGTCGACGAGACGAAACCTGACTGCGTCATAGCGATGGGAGAGCGTCGCGATCTCCCGCATGACTTGTTGTGGCGCCTTTGCCCGAAACTTCATGCTCTGCGCATTGAGTCCACAGAACGTACAATGATGTTTCTCCCCCCACCAACAGCCGCGCGAACCTTCATACAACAGAATGCGATCCAGTCCCTGCGCCTCGTGGCCGAGCTCCGCAAGCAGATGATAATAATCGTCGTAATCCGGCGGTCCAGTCTTGGCAAAGTCGGAAAAGAGCGTCGCATTCGGAGTGAGCAGGATCTTTTCTCCCTGCCGGTAGGTCACCCCATTCGGATAGTCGCCTGTTGTGCGCGCCAGAACCTGGCGGACTAATGGCAGAAAACTTCCTTCTCCCTCCCCGATCACCACATGATCGATGAAGGGGAACGCCCGGAAGTGCTCAAGCCCCATCTCGCCGTCGAAGTTGGCCCCACCGAAAACAATCGTCACGTCGGGATACAGATCCTTGATGAGCTTCGCCATCGTGAGGCTCGCGACGTTTTGATCGAATGTCGAGGTAAACCCGACCAGCTTATACTGTCCCCAGCTGATGGCGGTGAGGGCCCAGGTCAGAAACTGAGGAGCGATGCGGGTCGCCATCTCTTCGAAGTAACCGATCGGCTTCCCACTCTCTTGAGCCACCTGTTCGAAGACCGGCTTAAATATTCGTGGATACTCGGCCCGTTTCGCGTTATCTCGAAACAGCAGAGAGGAGAACAGCCACTCGCCAAAAAGCGCGCGCTTTTCACAGATCGACTCATGCAACTCGACGCCGATCAGATGCGCGAATCGGACGTTCAGGTGGTGACAATCGACAGAGATTGCATGTGATTTGAGCAGCGCGGAGAGCGTGCCGAGCTGGATCGAGGGATACTTGGCGTAGCTGAACGGCATGTTGACGAGCGCCACCTGAGCTTGATCGCTCATCAGTTCCTCGTAACGTTGCGTCCCACAACTTTCGTTAATAAGCCGTTCGCCCCCAAAACCCATCGAATGACTCAGGAGCGGCCTGCCCAAGGGTGAACGAACTTTGCAGGATGCTCAAAATGACCGTCCAGCGAGGCCGCAGCGAGCGAAGTGGCGAGGCGTACGCTTCGGTACGTTGAGCCACTGAGCGACGCGAGAACAAAGCTGGCGGACATTTTCAGCATCCTGCCCGGAACGGTTCAAATTCCCGGTCGGCTTTCGCCGCCAGGTAAAAGTCGCTCTCCGTCAGGCCGTTGATCTTGTGCGTCCAGATCTCGATTTTGGCTTTCCCCCATGCGAGATACACATCGGGATGATGACCTTCGGCTTCTGCGACGGCACCGACCTTGTTTACATAGGCCAGCGCTTGAGCAAAATCTTTAAACGTATACATTCGTTCAAGATGTCCTTGCCCGTTGAGCGTCCACCCTCGACCCAGTTCCTTCAATAACGCCTGGGTGCGATCGTTCGGCAACGGCGGCACCCCTCCACGACAGGGAATACATTTATTGTCGGCAAGACCCATGACGACCCTCCTTGTCTCCGAAGTCAAAAAGGTATTCTAAAGGGGCGTTGAGAGGAAGGGCAAGGAGGTCCTTCGGCGACCTCGGGACGGGCTCTCGAACGACTCGCGAGAACGGTCACTCAACGTTCTTTTGTAACATCCTGCACGCAGCGAAACCCTCTGCCGGGCGCTCCCTCGCGCGCGCTCGCGTACATGCGCACCTGATAATCGAGTTCGCCGACCGCGTTCTGAATTCCGAGCGCCTGAAGATTCCCACGAACCACCTTCCGCGACTGGTCATCCGACATCGAAGAACTCCACCGGGCTTCTTGGTAAGTACTGGCTGTCCATTCATACACCTGGTCGTTCAAGATCCGACCCCGCGTGTCACGCGCCGCCTTCTCCCACTCATCTTCGGTCGGCAGCCGCTTCCGGGCCCATCGGCAGTACGCCACCGCATCGTGCCAGGTGACGCTCTCCACCGGCCCATCGGGATCGAGCGACGTGCCAGGCTCCATGAGCTCGGGAGGAGACATCGCACCGGTAACTTCAACAAACCGGCGATAGCGCGCATTCGTGACCAGCGTTTTCTCGACATACAGATCGTCATCGAGATACACAAACCGTACGGGACCTTGAACCTCTTCCGCTCTCCCGCTGCCATAGACTCCCACCATCTTGGTCGGGATACGTCCGGATCGGATCAGCACCATGGGTACACCGTCCGCCGCGATTTTCTCGTGTGGGACCAGCGAGTCGCTCGCACGCGGCTCAATGTCCCATCCGCGGAGAGCAACAGCAAGAATCGACGCCGGCACGGCATAGCCCAGCCGCTCTCGCGTTTCGCTCACGATGCCGATCACCTGCCCGTTCAGTAAGAGTGGACCACCGGAGTGGCCCTCCTCCACCAAAGCTTGAAACGCAAGGGTCGGCCCGTGCATCCCGCTGAGGCTTCCCGTGGAGACCGTCCAGGGTGGTAACGTCCGTGGAAAGCCGATAAACGTGAGCGTTTCGCCGCCGACCACGTTCGCAGTTATGTCGATCGACAAGGCCAGGACCCCGTCGGGAATCGGCCCGACCACTCGCAACGCCGCCAGCCCATGCTGATCTCCCCCTTGAATCCCGACCACCTGAGCAACGAACTGCTGCTGGGGATGTGAATAGAATGTCACGGTGGGCTTGGGATCTCCTTCGACCACGTGGGCGGCCGTGATGACGTAGGCGGCGTCCTTGTCCACTCGAACGACGACTCCTGTCCCGATTTTTGGCTGCTGTTCCTCTCCCCTCGCAACGAGTTTCACCACGCCGTGCTTGAGCTCATCATTGTCTTGTGCCCGGAGATCCTGGGGAACGAGGGATGTGGACAACGAACACAAGGCTGCCGTGACGAACGCCATTCTAACGACGGGCTTATGACTACAGATTGTCGCCATGCGCGCACACGTTGTGCCGTTATTGTCGTTCCAGCGCAAAGGAGCCAGCGTTACCATTGTTGCAGGTCACGGTGCCCTGGATTGTTTTCCCGCCGTCGCTGACCTCGGAGTTGAAGTCGCAGGCTACGCCCTGAAAGACTTGCGAGGCTAAGCGTCCTGAGAACACATTGCCCTGCATACGGCCTTGCATCACGCCGGCATCGCCATGGTTGTCGGCATAGGTCCCGCTGACCTGGTCGCCGGATTGTTGATAAGCCGCGTGAATGACCGATGTACCTCCCAACAGAGTCATCGCAAGACCCTGATACGTTCCGGACACCGGCCCCTTCGTTGTCGATGGAATCGCGACCGGATCCGGTTCTTCATCGGCTGGTGGAGCCGGCGGCCGCCTCGCTTCCTCCGGAAGCCGCACGCCCCATCCGTCCAAGGCAAAGCGCGCCACCACGGCGGGCACGGCGGTGTTAAACTTGGCACCCACCTCCGTCACAATGCCCACTACTTTGTTTTGTAATAAGACCGGCCCGCCCGAATTGCCTTCATCGGCTGTGCCTGAAAAGGAGAGCGCGCTGCCGCGCCGGCCGGAAAGAGTCCCCGTGGTCACGGTCCACATGGATCCTTCCGCCCGTGGAAAACCAATCAAGGTGATAGGTTCTCCGCCACTTGCGGCAGTCGTCTGATCGAGATGCAGGGCCACGAGATCCGAGGGGATCTTTCCTTCGACCAAGAGCGCAGCCAGTCCGGCCGGGTTCCCCCCTTCCAGCCCCAGTACGTGGGCGCGATAGGACCGGTGAGGCGCAGCGTAGAAAAACACGTTGGGATGTTGATCGCCTTCGATGACATGCGACGCCGTGACGATATAGACATGATCATCATCCAACTTCACGACGACGCCGGAACCAACCCGCTTCTTGCCGTCCACCTGCGCGGTAATCTTCACGACGCCTTTCTTGATCTGAGCGATGTCCTGGGCGCTGACAAATTGCGGAATGAGCGCGGTCAGTACGGGCAGAGCACAATAAGACAGCCAACTTCGTGTCCGAGCGAGGAAAGTCATTGACGATATGGCCTATTCAGCATCAGAGATTCTCATGCTTTTCTTCCTTCACGTGCGTGCCGCGGCGCCGGACCTTCAACGCTTGAATTCTTTCCACAGCCGATAGGCTCCAAGACTGGTCGTAAAGACCGTGGCGATAATCGTGATAAACACCGAGAGCCGCGCATTATGCCACAAGACGTCCAACGCAGTGAGGCTGTGCTGAATCGGAATCTCGCCCCTCTTGGTACGGACCTGTTTGACCAGGCCATAGCCGACCACATGCATTCCCCCCGATTCTGGCCGCAACGTGATGCGTTCAATCGTGAATTTGTCCAACTGTTCCAAGCCGATGGCTTCCCCCTCGTTGAGCGGCACGCTGCCAAGGTGGGGATAATCCGGAAACCTGATCGTCCCCTGTCCGGTGAGGGCGCTGACCCGTTCTCCGGATGAATCCTGCTTGGTAAAGTCCATCCTTGCCGCGGGAATGCCGCTGAAGAACGAGGTCGTCGACTGACCCCACGCAAAAGTCGGTGACAGAATCAACCCATTCGGTAACGAGGTGATAGTCATCCTAGACGCCTGCTCCGGTAAGGTGATGCGATAGGTCAGCTCGTCTTGTTGTCTAAAAGGCGATGCGATGTCGCGAAGCTCAGCCTGGTCCGCGATCAACTTGAACGGCTTGTGAATCGACAGAGAGACGGCTTCCTGACCCACGACCTGGATCGTGAAGCCCTCCTTCTTTCCGCCGTGGATCTCCCGTGACTCCAGCGTCACGCGCGCTCGCTGCGCCACTGCGATGGGATCAAGACGGATGGTCTCTGGGCCGGAAAGCTTCAGGCCCTCCACCGTCACTCTCGGATGCCGAGTCTGGTCCTTAGCACCCAATGTAACTTTGGATTCGCCAACGTTCAGACGCCTCCAGGCCGTCGGTGGAAAGTCATCCTTATCGACCTGGTATTGCGCAGGATCGGCGACCTCGAGCGTGGCTGGTTCAAAGGAGAGGTCGGCGAACTTTTCGACGGCGACGGACTGCATATCAAGACCACTCAATATCGTCTTGCCTTGTTCGGTCGCTCCAATTTCGAATTCCACACGCTCCGTGGTCAGCTCCACCAAGACCCGCGCCGGGATCGACCACAGCATGAGTCCGATCACGATTACTGCAGCCAGCATAGCCGGTGTGCCGACAAGCCAAAGTGGATGAACCTGTTTCCACCAAGGCTTCGGGCCGAATTCAACCAGCTTCGGCGGATTCTTGACGAGTCGTTCGATATCTTTTAGGAGTTGTGAGAATCCGGCATGATCGACGCCGGCTTCCCAATCAACGAGAGATTGAAAGGTCCGCTGAGTAAAGCCGAGTGGGATGTCGCTCTCGTTGATCTTGACCGGAAGATACTTGTTTTGCTTTTTGGCTTCGGCCGCTTCGGCTTGGACCCATTCGGACTCGACGGACTGTTCAGACCATACGACGATGGCGCATTTTGCGGCGCCGAGCTCCTGTCGGATCACCGCGTTAAACGAGCCGCCGGTGGGAATGTTGCGATCCCACCAGACAGACCAACCATGCGTTTCCAACGTCTTGGCGAATCGTTCAACCCAGGGACGATCTTTGCTGGAATAGCTGAGGAAGATGTCGCTCATGGCCGGCACTCCAACATTGCCTGCCCGCTACCGCGCAGTCGGGTTGTGAAAGAACCGCACGGTCTGTCGTAGAAGTTGATTGGTATCGAGAAAATACCCGTTGCAGATTAATGAATAGTGGCCCTCCGGCGCACCGCCGGCGTCCCAGCGCACAGTGAACGGCCGGCCGCCGGGAATGCGGCGGAATGCTCGCGTCATGAGCTCGGTCGGTTCTTTTCCTCGAAACATCTTGCAAGAAAGCCTCGCATCGCCGTTGGCCTTCATAGTGAACAGATAGCCGCCGATCTTATCGGGGGGCTGAGTGTGATAGAGCATTGCCGGCGCGATGTCCTCGTTCTCTGCCGGTGTTTCTCTTCCCAGGCGGATCAACACTCCCAACTCATAGGGGTTGAGTTTCTGATCCAATTGTCGCAGCACCGCCGCCGTCGGCCAGGTAAACTCATTGATCGACTTCGCTTGCCATCCCTTTGCCGGCTTCACCTTGTCGAGCCAATAGTACAGCCGGTAATCCTGTTCTCGGACAGTAAGATGAACAGGAGTCTGACTCTGGAGATAAAATCCGATCCGAAGTTGATCGGGCAGTTGTGTCGCGGGTTCCTGATAATCAGCGAGAACGGAGATCACTTCGATGTCATACCCTGAAACTGGTTTCGGCTTAACTCCCTCGAAGCGGTCACCACGGTTTTGGTAATCCAGGTTGGTATCGGCCCAAACAGCTTGGGAAGAAATCAACAATATCAGGAACAGCAGCTTGACGTGAAGCTTGAGCGCCATGATGGGATCCGCGAATGTCGATCGATCTTGCGGACACGCGTCACTGCATTCGGCGGCAGTATAGCCCAGCAGCCTAAGTGAATCTAGCTATACAGGGGAGACAACAACCGGGTGAGCCGATGTAAAAATCGTTTGTAGGAATCCGGCTATTCGGCTTCGTCCTGAATGCCGCCGGATTTGGCCAGATCATCCATTTTTATCTTGTCCGGATTGAACTTCTGCGCAGCCTGCGTCATACGGTCAAGGGCTTCATCGAACGACAATGCCGGCGCGTCTTTGGGCCGAAAGCGAATGGGATTCACACGGGCGACGACGAAGCTCTTCAGATACGGACTGGTCAATCCTTTGGCTTTGAGGTTTTCGGCTTGCTTGACGACGAGATCGTCCAGCGCCAGGACGGTCTTGGCCCTTTGCTGACGGCGGCTCAGTGCGGTCTGCAGCGGTGACTGCAGAAATTCGTCCACTCGCTTCAACACCGGATGGTAGGCGCCGCCGCTGAACCGAGGTCGTTCTTCATAACAAAGTCCCAGCGTGATCAGCGCGGGCTCTTCGAACTCCAAGGCATAGGAGTCTTCCGTTGCGTGGCCGAGGTGTGCCAGCTCGCGGTACATCCGGATCACTTCCAACGATTTTTCACGCAGGTTATGTGCCTTCTCCGTATTCAACGCGAGTATCTGATAAGCAGCGGCAGTTTCGGGGACCACGATCGCGATGATGCTCTTCGCTCCAAGGGTTCGCATGGCGGACAGGCGATGATTGCCGTTCGGTACCCAGTACTTGGCCGCATGGTCGGGTTTTGCAATTCGCACCGCGATGATGGGGTCGAGAAAGCGGCCGATTTTGCCGATGACCGTTTCCAATTTTCGGACATGCGTGTCGGAAAGATTGCGTTGATAGGGCGTCGGCTCGACGAGGTCGATGGGCAACGCGGCCTGGACCAACCAGTGCCCTCCAAACGGTTCACGATAAACCGAGAGAACTTTCCCCCCATCCTGCTCGATTTCCTGATGCAACTCAGCCACAGTGCCCGGCGGTGCAGCCGCCTGTAGCTCAACCGCGGCCAGGCCTGTCGAAGATCCGGCCGGTTTCCGACGTCGTCGGATTCCTTTAGGTACCGGTGCTTTTTTTGTTTTCTTTTCAGCCACGGCGATATGGTAGGACAGAGCCATGGTAAAAGAAAGTCCCGATCGAACGGTCCTTCGCATCGGCCATCGCGGCGCCTGTGGATACGCCCCGGAAAATACAGTGGCATCTATTGAGCAAGCGATTGCACTCCGATGCGCCTTTGCCGAGGTGGATATTCAGCGCACGTCCGACGACGAGCTGGTTCTCCTGCATGATGAGCGAGTGGACCGCACCACGAACGGTCGCGGATACGTTTCTGATCTGACCCTTTCGGATATACGAAAACTGGATGCGGGTGGCGGCCAGAGTCCACCGACGTTAGGCGACGCGCTCCAAGCCGCAAATGGTCGGATCGGCTTAATGCTTGAGCTGAAGACCGGGGGATTGGCCTATGATGCTTGCGCAATCGTTCGAGCCAGCGGCTTCAACCGACCGGTGATCTATGCCTCGTTCCTGCACGAAGAGCTTCAACATGTGCGACGGGCAGACCCGAACGCGCAAACGATGATCCTCTTTACGCACCTGCCCACCAATCCCGGCGCCGCGGCCGCCACACTTCACACCACTCACGTCGGCTTGCGGCTTGCTACTGTAACTAAACCGCTTGTGACGGCTCTGCACCACGAAGGTCTCATCATGTTCGCCTACACTTGCAATCGGCCTGCTGAAATTTACTCGATGACCATGCTTGGTGTGGATGGAATTATCTCTGACTTTCCGGACCTTGTCTGACGAACTCGATAATCGAGTGTTTGGGCTGCTATTAGCCGAGTGGAACGAGCCTTACAAAAAGCACGGGCGACCCTGCACTAAGGTGGGAGGTCGCCCGCGATTTGGCGCTTGGGACGCCGGCTACATCTCTGTTGTCACGGCCCTCGAGACCCACACGATACTGTTTGGTTCACGGTTCCCAGTCAGGGGAGACCTCGTCAATCCCGGGTGCTTGTGTTCCTCTTGCTCACCAAGGTTTCTTCGCTAAAAAATAGCTGTTACCCTTTATAGTACAAGGGCTCTCCGTGCCGATCCGGCACAGCCGGCGAAGAACTGGTCAGCATGACCGACGAGAAACCCACCCTTGCATCGGTGGGCCTGATGGGCCAGGTGGCGTTGTGTCGTCCATATCCACCCTCCTCTCGCGCTGAAGTCACCGAGAGACCTGGATGGCAGCCGCGCGGTCTACCCGATCTCTCGAACTTCTATTGATAGACGGGCCGCACTTCTTCCCTACGCTCTTTGCTGAACCTTGTCAAGTGTCACGAGGCCCTCCCTGGCACCGACGAGCAAGGCATAGCAGATGCCGACCAGCACTAAATCTTCGAGCGGAGAATACCACCTCAATGGCTGTGGAAAGAACCGGCCGTAGCATCCACAGTTCGGAAGATCGATCCCGCGAATGAGGGTCACGACAAGCCCGACTGCATAGACACTGTTCAGCAGCAGCGCCAAAAGCGCACCGGTCGGCAACCACCAACCGGAAAGGATCACCGCCGACAGTATCCATTCGATGCCGACGATGATGATCGCCACCGGCCAGAGAGACCAACCTGGGAAAAGCCGGTAGGTCACCAACACGTCGACGAATCCTTGGAGATCGATCGATTTTCCTAAGGCAGATACGAGGAGCACTCCCCCGATCACCAAGCGACAGCACCATGTCACCACGGTCCAACTCATCAAATACCGACGTCCCCGAACTTACTGCTACACGATCCGAAGCTTGGTGAAATCCACACCTTCCGGCGCCGGAGGCGTCTTGAGCTTCATGTCTTCCAATGCATTCACGACGCGGTCCGCCACGATGAGATTGCGATACCACTTTCGATTCGCCGGCACCACGTACCAAGGCGCTTTCTCGGTGCCGGTCGCCGAAATGACGTCTTCGAAGGCCTTCAGATACTCATCCCACAGCTTCCGTTCCTCCAGATCGCCGGAATTCCACTTCCAGCGTTTTTCGGGATCGGCGATGCGGGCTTCCAGCCGCTGTTTCTGTTCGTCCTTTGAGATATGGAGGAAGAATTTGAGCACGGTCGTCCCGCTTTCGGTCAGCAGTTCCTCGAACTCCTTGATTTGGTTGAAGCGACGCTTGACGACTTTGTCGGACACCCATCCATGGACCCGCGTGATCAGCACATCCTCGTAGTGCGATCGGTTGAAAATCCCGATGTACCCTTTGGGAGGCACCTCACGATGCACACGCCATAGAAAGTCATGGGCCAGTTCCTCCTTGGATGGAGCTTTAAAGGCCGCCACTTTGCACCCTTGCGGATTCACTCCGGACATGACGCTCTTAATCGTGCCGTCTTTTCCGCTCGTATCCATCCCCTGCAGCACGATCAGGAGGGATCGTGTCGCGCCGGCATACAAGCGCTCCTGGAGCCCATCGAGCCTGGCAATGAGCTTGGCCGTTTCCGCTTTAGCCTTTCCTTTCCCTTGTTCATTCTTCTTGTACTCGCCGGTGTCGTCCGGGTCGAATTCCTTGAGCAAAAGCCTACCGCCGGACCTCACGCGATATTGCTTCACCTGCTTCTCCTTTGGTTCCGTGCCACGGATAGACCCGACTCGTTGGATAAGCGATAGCCTACGGGCTTAACCTGAGGATGCGATTGCGCAGAGAGAATAGTAGGCTACGGTTGCTTCGGCGCATCCTGGGCACAACGGAAGCCGACATTGGGATCCGGCTCGGTCGGATTACCTTTCGTGCGAAACGAGGATCGCAGCCGATACGGGGTATTGATGTAGGATCCGCCCCGTTGGACCTTTGCCGCCCCCTCGTTTGGTCCGCGCGGATTGATGGCGGGGCCGTTGATGAAGCTGGAATAAAAGTCTTCGGCGTACCAGTCCATCACCCATTCGTAGAGGTTACCGGCCAGGTCCTGCACACCGTAGGGGCTCTGCCCCATGTGGTGATTGCCGATGACCGACACTGTCTCCGCGCCGCCTTCCCTCAAACCATAGACCGCATGCACCGGAGTCGGCGGATCATTGCCCCACGGATAGACGCGTTCGTCTGTTCCGCGCGCAGCCTTCTCCCATTCCGCTTCGGTGGGAAGCCGCTTACCGACCCAGAGGCAATACCCCATGGCATCCATCCAGTTCACCCAGCGGACCGGACGCTCGGCATGGATCACGGGCGTTTCCTTGTCTGTGAATCCCCATGGGGGCTCGCTTTGAATGGCCTCGACATATTTGGCGAATCGTCCGTTCGTTACCTCGAATTTATCGATGTAGAAGGCATTGAGGTAGACGCGATGCGGAGGGGCTTCATCTTCGTCACCTTTGTCGCTTCCCATCACGAACTCACCGGCGGGAACCAGCTCCATCGGGGCGCCATCTTTCCCGACGATCTCCGGAGCGGTCGTGGTCAGCATAGCCGGCTGGACGGCAATGCCGCCGTTGGACGGGGATTTACTCCTCTCTCCCGGCTTGTGATCGCCGAAGCCATGTGGTTTCGGTGGAACAGGAGGAAGATCGGACTTGAAGGTGGCCGGTGGGATGGAGTCGGGCTTGGAAATCCGACTTTCAGTCGCCGCTGCAAACCCTGCCTGTAGCAGGAGGGTCATGACCCCAGCGATACACGAGGTAACGATTCGTCGGACATCCATAACGTGAGCCCTGGCCCCTCATAAGGTACCGAAAACGTATGGCCAAATCCAGCCCACCCGGGCGCGCTGCGGCGCGACGACCGCAACATGCGAACATGATACGGCGAAGGAATGCTTGTAGAGTTGCACTTGCCGATCGTCCAGTGTAGCGTAGGCGTCAGCATATGCCGGTCTTGATTTTCTCCGCCATCCAAAAGTGCCTCACTCTTGTCACCGGCGCCCTGCTTGTCGCACTTGTTATAGGCTTTTCCGGCTGTGGCGGCCCCTGGCGGGATACGTATTTCAAGCAGGGGGTCGGACGTCTGACGCAGGAGGAGATTCGGGAACGGCTGGGCCCCCCGCACACGGCCAAGACCCCGGCTCTCGGCGGAGACAGTCTCTGGACCTATCGGTTCGCACTCAGCGAGAAGGAACTCGCCCGGTGGAATTCCTCGTTCGTCGCCGATGCCTCCCACTCGGTCACCGGCCTGATGGGCAAGGGGACAGAGACCGCCAAACCTACGTTGTATTGCTATCGATACATATTGACGTTCTCGGAAGATAAGATCCTGAAGACCTGGAAACGTGAAGAATGCGTGCCGGGGACCCGCGAAACACTGACCGCCAAGTAAAGGACGATCGTGCCTCAAAGCGAGTGGTTTGGAATCGACAGCATGGTCGCGCTGGACGGATTGAAGTCCCTGATCCTGTTGCTGACTTTGGTCGTCGTCAGGTCGCTGATCGTACGGTGGATCGCGCACAATCCGGCGCTTTCGATGGAGTCGAAACGCCGTTGGGTGGTCACGACCAGAAACTCGGTCGTGTTCGCCTTCCTTATCGGTCTCGTGATCATCTGGGCTCACGAACTGCAAGCTTTTGCCGTTTCAATCGTCGCCTTGGCAGCCGCTCTCGTCTTGGCGACGAAAGAGCTGATTCTTTGCTGGAGCGGCGCGGCGCTTCGAGTGGGCGGCAAGGTCTATGCCGTCGGTGATCGGATTCAAATCGCGGGCCACCGCGGTGTGGTGCTGGACCACGATATCTTTGCGACCAAGCTATTGGAGATCGGTCCCGGACAATCCGCTCATCTGTATAC
>CAYXKP010000097.1:0-16559 GCA_964465695.1 uncultured Nitrospira sp. | reverse complement strand
ATGACATCGACCCCAAACATCCGGCGACGAACGGGCTGCCCTACGAGGATTTTGAAAACCTGCTCGACGGCATCCCCGCGCTTCAGAAGGTCTTGCTGCTGGACACCTGCTTCTCCGGCGAGATTGAAAAAGATCAGGCCATCGTCGTGGCGCAAGCGGACACAGGCGGGGTCAGAGCCGGGGCAGTGAAGATGCGTTCGTTCAAAGCGGCGCGAGGGGTGTCGGTGGTCGTCGATGAGCCGCGACACACGACGAACGGCGGCATCCCGGTTCTCTCCACCGATCTGCTCAAGTTCCAACAAGATTGGTTCGCCGATCTGCGGCGCGGCACCGGCGCGGCGGTCATTTCCAGCTCCAGCGGCAACGAATACAGCCTCGAAGGGGAACAGTGGAAAAACGGGGTGTTCACCTACGCTCTGCTGACAGGACTCAAACAGCATGCGGCGGACGCCAACAAGGACCAGACCGTCACCGTCAGTGAGTTACAAGGCTATGTGATCGATCAGGTGCGCAAGTTGACCGAGGGCGGGCAGAACCCGACGGTCCGGCGGGAGAACCTGGAATATGACTTCATCGTGTACTGATCTACTTAAACGGGACTGTCGAGATGCAGTCTGTGTTCAATGCTAAGGAGAGCCTCATGAATCGATTCTGGTCTGTTCTGATGGTGATCGTTTGTGTGCTCGCTGTAGCCGGCTGCGCGCCGGTGCGCTGACGGTCTCAGAGCAAGGGAGTGCTCAGTCTGTTGGAGCGCTCATACGGCTTTGGATCGTGTGCGGAGGCCCTTCCGCAAAGGACGGATGTCCTCATGAAACTCCGTAAGGGAACTATTGCTCCGGCTTTGTCCGCTACTCTTGCCGGCACACTCCCGAACGCCGTCTTACCACCGTATGGAAGAGCACCCAGCATCAATCTGCGGCAATCCATCCGGCTGTTGCCTATCAGCGCGGTCGTCCTCCTCGGAATGTTCACCGCGGGATGCATGTTTTTCGCAGAAAAAGACCTCAATACGCGGGCGGGAAAGGTGCAGATTCACAATGATGAGTCGTCAAATGATGGAGTGCAAGTGGTCTTGCAGAAGGGGCACTCCGACATGATCCATACCGTGACCGTGAGCCAGGACGGTCGGCTGGTCCTGACCGGCAGTGAAGACGAGACAGCGCGATTATGGGACGTGAACGGCAGACAGATGATCCGTAGTTTTGTCGGGTTTGCGATACATGGTCCACATCTCCTGGCATTCGGCCCATCCGGTCAGGTCGTGATCGGCGATCATCAAACAGTTAAAGTATTCGAGGCCTCAACCGGACGCGAAGTTCGCTCCCTTTCTGTCCGGGAACGCGAGCGGGCGCTGTTGAGTCCCGATGCGCATGTACTGGCGACGGCAGGAGGAACGGTCGCAACCACGATCCACCTGTGGGACCCGATGTCCGGCCGTGAATTGACGCAAGATCCGGCCGGCGTTGCGGCGATTCCGCTGGCCTTCAGTTCCGATGGGAAGCGCCTCCTGACGCAGCGGCGCATTGCCGGCATCCACGGTGGGCTGACGATCTGGGACATCGGCTCGGGAAAGAAGATCACGGCCATCGATCATTCAGCAGAGGTCCGCGCGGCGGCGCTGAGTCCGGATGGGCGGCTGATCGCCCTGCAATCGGCTGATCGGGCGATTGTCGTGAAAGAGGTGGAGACCGGCAAGCTCCTTCACCAGCTTCCTCGTGATGTCTCTCCTCAGACGGGTCGAACCAATGGATTGCAATTCACACGAGACAATCGCTTTCTGGTGACGGCCGACTCGGAAAATGTCGTCCGCATGTGGGATCTACAATCGGGGCAAGCGAAGAAAACGTTCCGAGGGACGGCGGCGGACTGTGGGAGTGACGGAATTACCATGGCCATCGGGGTAATGGAGGGAGTCCCGCTCCTGAAAAATTTCGAAAACGGCAGCGAAACCAAGTTTTCCTCCGGAGGAACCGCCGGGATCATTGACGTGGCCGTGACGGCGGATGGGAAACAGGCGCTGGTGGCGGTGGAAGACGGCACGGTCAAAGTGTGGGACCTCGCGACGGGGCAGATCGTTCGTTCGCTCCCAGGGCCGGCGGAATCCTCCATCGCCATCAGCCGCACCGGTAGTGTACTCGCCACCGCCGGCGGTGGCGATGGGTCGGTGTCGGTCTGGGAATTCACGACTGGACGAAAGGTGCGTACGGTAAAAGTGCCGAAAGGAGACGACGCCGATGTGCTGGATCGCACCGTGGTCAGCGTCAGTTCAGATGGCGGCCTGTTGGCCGTGGCCATGAGGGATCACCTGTGTGTCTACGACATCGCCGGCGGGAAAGAACTCCACTGTCAGTCAGCCGGAAGATTCGGAGACAAATTGGAAATGGTCGTGAATCCGTACAACTATGCTCTACAGGTCATGAAGCACGGCAGCGACAATATTCGAAGGAAACGCTGGTTCAGAGCCCTGGCATTCAGTCCGGACGATCGCTACCTTGCGGCGTCCATGGACTCAGGGGTTTTTCTGCTGGAGGCGAAAACGGGGAAGTTCGAGCGCGATGTTGCGGCCGGCGCATGGGGAGGGGCTACGAAAGAGGAGGATGAAGAACTTCAATCGGTCGCCGGCACGTCCAACGTGCACAACCTTGTGTTCAGCGGCGACGGGGAAATTCTAGCAGGCGTGGGTCCCAACTGGAGGGGAGCATGGGGGGATTTGCACCCTAGCAGCATGAAGCGCGTTGGGCGGTTTTTGTTGGGTACCATCGTGCCGGTGCCTGGTATCGGGACTGGAACTGCCGGCCTCGAAAAAGGCGGCGGCCTCAAGCGTGAACTCAACTATCGGGGATTAGCGCTCAGCCCTGACGGCAGATCGGCGGTGGTGGGGCATGGCCGGGTGCTCAAACTGTGGGATGTCGTACATGACACCGATCTTCAGGCGCTTGTGGGGCACACGGCCAATGTCACGGCGGTCGCGATGACGCCCGATGGCCGCCATATCGTGAGCGGAGGCCAAGATGGTGTCGTCAAGGTGTGGGATCGCGCGACCGGCCGTGAGATCGCAACCTTCCTCGCCTTAGGGAACGACGATTACGTCGCGGTGACGCCCGATCAGTATTATCGCGCGTCACGGAGTCGAATGAAAGGTGTCGCCTTCCGTGTGAAAGGACAGCTCTATCCGTTCGAACAATTCGACTTGCGTCTCAATCGGCCCGACATCGTCTTGGCACGGCTGGGGAGGGCGTCACCCGACCTGGTGCAACGCTATCGGCTTGCCTACGACCGACGACTCAAGAAGATGGGGCTGACCGAGGACATGCTCGGCGCCGATTTCCACTTGCCGGAAATCGAGTTGCTGACCAAGGATGTCCCGGTTTCGGTGCCGACCTCGCCCCTGCCCCTCCGCATCAAAGCCACCGACAGCAAGTATCCGCTCGACCGTGTTCATGTGTTTCTGAACGATGCCCCCATCTTTGGCACAGCTGGACTGCCGCTACCGAACAAATCGGTGCGGACTCATGAACAAGAGATTCAGGTTCCGCTCGTGGCAGGGCGGAACAAGATTCAGGTGTCCGTGCTTAATCAGCAGGGCGTGGAGTCCTTGAAACAGACCGTCTACACGACGTCGACGGCGCAGATGGCGCCGGCGTCGGTCTATGTGGTCGGCATTGGGGTGAGCGCGTACAAGGACAAGGCCTACAACTTACGGTATGCCGCCAAAGATGCGCTCGATCTGATGAATACGTACAAAGCCGTCGAACAACGCGCCGGTATCAGAGGCTCCGTCCACCTCCTGGATCTCACGAACCAGAACGCGACGAAACCTGAGATCCGCAAGGCGAAGGAGTGGCTGAAACAGTCCACGCTCAACGACCTCGTCGTCGTATTTGCGGCCGGCCACGGTATGACCGACGACAAGTTCGATTACTACTTCGGGACGCACGACATCGATCCGAGCAATCCTGCGACGAACGGGCTGCCATACGAAGATTTTGAAAACCTGCTGGACGGGATTCCGGCACTACAGAAAGTCCTGCTGCTCGATACCTGCTTCTCCGGAGAAATCGACAAGGATCAAGCTATCGTCGTGGCTCGGGCCGACACGGGGGGCACAGGAGCCGGGACGGTAAAAATGCGCTCATTCAAAGCGGCGCGAGGGGTCTCGGTGGTGGCCGACGATCAGACAGTGGCAGCGCCCGGAGACAACGGGGGCAATGCTCCCCGTCTCTCCAACGACATGCTGCGGTTCCAGCAGGATTGGTTTGCGGATCTTCGTCGTGGCACCGGGGCGGCGGTCATCTCGAGCTCAAGCGGGAACGAATACAGTCTCGAAGGTGAGCAATGGAAGAACGGCGTCTTCACCTATGCCTTGCTGACCGGCCTGCAGAAATACGAGGCGGATGCCAACAAGGATCAGGTGGTCACCGTCAGCGAACTGCAGGCCTACGTCATCGACCAGGTGCGTAAACTGACCCAAGGCGGGCAGAATCCGACCGTCCGCCGGGAGAATCTGGAATACGATTTTGCGGTGTATTAGCGAACAGTCCAGGCGGACATGTGAACCTTTTCGAGAACGCGATCGACGAACATGTAGAAGCCCATATCTCTAACGAGACCACCAGTAGTTGACGCCGTTGCATCCACGAAGAGGGGCATATGAAAAATCGTCTCATAGTGGGCTTGGGATTCATGCTCATCAGTGCATTGGCAGGGGCTTGTGCTTTTTTCAGTCAAGAGGCGCCTGAACGGCTCACGGTGACTCTCGACAAACCGGTTCATTTTCTTGCGCCGGATGGGACCGATAAGGTCTTGTCGCCTGGCGAGTACACCGCGAAAACGCACGATGAGAAATCGATTCAACTGACCGCCGTGGCGAGTGGAGAAACGACGATTGTCCAAGCCGAAGCGGGCGCCCACGAGCAACAGGTATCGGCCCTAACGCCGGTGGCCGTGGCATCAGACGAAGACGTGGTCCACATCGTCCTGCTCATGCCGGGTGGAACAACATTGGATGCCGTCGGCACGCTCAGCGGAGTGCGGACAAGAGGGCAAATGTTTGCGCCGCTCCAACCCCAACAGATGGCAGGTGCGATGGCACAGCAGCAGCGGTTCGGGAGGATGCCGGTTGGCGGAGACATTCCGGGAGGAGGCGTCGTTCCCGCAGGGCCGCAGATAGGCGCCGACCTGCCACCGCAACTGCAGACTCAACCAGGATTGCAGAAAACGGCCCCACTTCCTGCTGCGTCTGGTCCGCAGGTGGATCCCTGTGTCCAGCTCGTACAGGCTGGTGGCGTGCATGTCGCTCTCAAGGCCGAGGCGACGAGTCCGCGTTCGGTGTCGCTCTCGTGGTCGGGCCCGGCCGGCACATATGATCTGTCGACCACCACGCCGGGATTCGGATCTTCCGTGCAACTCGGATTTGCAACGCTCAAGAAGCCATCGCTGGCTCAGAAAGCCCCCTCAGGAACAGGGAGCCAGCAACCGGAAGTGTTCAACGGCACTGTGGCTCATACGTCAGCGGTCCCCAGCACTCGCTATGTCTATGTGATCAGCGGGACATTAACTGATGGGAGAAAGGTCTGTGGTGGTGCGGAAGCGACTACTCCAATGGAGCTTACCGTCGTGCCAATTAATCCGTCGCTGCTTTCGCGATGGGCCTTGAAGCCCGAATCGCCACCGTCCATCGAGCCGAATTCGAAGGTGCTGATCTTCATTCACGGGATGGATTCACGCGCGGAGGAGGCCGACAATTTTACGAAGGCGCTCTTTAACGCGCCGCGGCCGGGATTCTCGCCGCCCCCACTGCAACCTATCAGTGCGAGTCGAAACTCGCGCAATTTCACGTCGCCGGAAACGTGCGAGCCCATGGACGATTTTTCTGGTGGGCAACGCAGGGGTGTGCTACCTGCGATGTACTTCGCACCCCGCACTCCGCCGCAGCTCCTCGATATGTCGCCGCCGCCTGGTACCCCAATCCAGCCAGGTGCGGTGATCAACGTGCCCGCTGGCCGCAACATCGGCACGCATGAAGGCCGGTTGATTCCTCAGCTGCGCGCAGTGGCCGCTGCAGCGAAGCCATTGGATACGCTGCGCATGGCCGCAGCCGATTTCGCCGGCGGCAATACAGTCATGGGAAATGCGCTTGCCGATCTCGCCGTGACGGGAAGTCGCTCATTCGCGGCGTTTCGCCAGGCATTACCCGGCGAGCCGTTCTGTCAGTCGCTGGGTGCACCCAACATCCAGAACGGCTGCAGGACCGCGCTCGATCGGGCGTACCGCGTCGCGAACTTCCTGCGCACCGGTCAGCGCGGGGACACGCCTGCGCTGAAGGCGGCAAAGACGGCCGAGCGCAATGCGCTCGGCTGGATCGCCGTGTCGGGCGAAGACGATCTGCCGCACCGACCCGTCAACGTACCATCGAGCGACTTCCCTCAATACGATTTGCACGTGGTTGTTCCGACACCACTCGGTCCGGGGCCGTTGCTGCCGGTGCACACGCGTTTCACGATCGCGCAGTCGCACACACCCGGAAACAACCTGGTTGTGATCGCAATGGATCTGCCGACCTCGGGCTATGCGGGAAGTCTCCCCTACAACCTGGTCTCTCCGCTCCATCTCATCGGTACCCCGAAAAAAACCCTCGGCGTCGACGATTTCCATTCTAGTGGTGCGACGCCGTTGCTCGATTTCATCGAGCTATTCATCGTCAATTTTACCCAGGAGCTGCATAAAACCGTCCCGATCAGGAGCATCATCAAAGGCGTCATGGGCGGGAGCCTGGGCGGCAACATGACGTTCCGGTTGGGCCGGCGCACCGACACACCGTGGTTACCGAGGTTCGTCGTGTGGTCGCCGGCATCGATCTGGGATTCGCTCGGTGCAGGCCATTACATAGACAGGCATCAAGGTCCACTCCATGCGTGGCGGTACGCGAACCAAGCGATGAATTCACCTGGCATCGGTGACCGCGCAGCCTTTTTTGCGTCGTGGGATAAACCGATCCTTGACTTTCCTATCCTTAATCTCCTCTTTCGGGATGCGCAGTCGGATACGTGGGCGAGCGACTTCTATCGGTGTAAGAAATCGTCCATTGCCGGGGCGCGACTCGATCGCCAGGAAACGTACGATGCGATGTTTCTCGCGTGGCGCTGGCGCCTTGGGGCCGAGCAGCTTCTCTTTAGTCACCAGACGCGCGATTCCAGCGGTCAGCCGCTTTTCATGAAGAATACGAAGCCGACGTTGCTCGTGTGCGGCGTGTTGGACAATGTCCCCTGGAACGAGATCTGTACCGCGACACAAAAGACGGCGCAGCAGATGACCGTTACGCCCGGCAGAGCCTGGTTCCTCGGGCAGACCGGCCATTCCGTTCACGACGAGCGGCACCCCTTCTTCGCGCTCGAAGTCATTCAGTTTCTGGGGCTCTGAGTGATGACGACAAGAAGCGCCTTGTTGACGCCGGTATTGGCGCCGAACGCCGCCTGGGCCGGGCGCTCACCGCGATGGACGGTCTTCCCGCGGTGCGACTATCAGGCAAGTCAGCATCGGCGTTCGTGCCAATAGCGACCGCCAAACCATGCCACCGATGCCGATTCTTGCTGTTCCGAGGCCGATACCGCGCTGAATTTGCAGTGTCTTGGGGGATCGGCAATGAACCTTGGCGGGGCGGCGATCGACTGACTCGCAAAGACAAGGAGGTTGGCGATGAACGTACCGATGTCTCAAATCATGGCCATGATAGCGCTGCTTGCCCTTTTTGTCGGAGGACAGCCAAGTTGGGCCGATGAAGGACCGTCGTCACTGGACTCTCCACAGGGCGAAAGAGATGTCGGCACGCGAACTGTGCCGATGCCGGCAGAAAAGATACCCGGCATTCCAGGCTCCTCCCATCTCGGCGGCATGCGTGAGCCTGCGCGGCCGTCCTCTCCGCCATTCACCCCACCGTCCAGCCCGGTTTCCTGTATCAAACACCTCTTTGACGGCGCATTCCAGCGAGGAAACGTTCCTCCATCTCAGTATCACTCGATCGCAGCAACGACCTTCTTTCGCACGAGCAACCCCAGGATTTATTCGTCCCCCACCGGTTTGGTTGTCCAGGAAATGGCGGGAGTTGCTACTGGCAGTCATGCAATGGACCTCGCATTTGTTCCCGTACATTTGCCGCATGGCACAGTCATTCGGGAAATCGCAGTGGCCTTGCACGACACCAGCAGTAAAGAGAATCTTCATGTGGCATTGGCTAGGAACATGCCCGACCTTCCAGGGTCCGCACTGCTCATCACGCTCGAAAGCGATTGCGTGCAGTCGCCGATGCTCACCACGATGGCCGCAACCGGCCTGGCCATCCCCTTCGACGGCAAGTACGCCCATACTCTCAAGCTGTCGGTGGTTCCGGCCCAAGCACCGGGGATGTCAGCGCCAAGCCCGCAAGTGTCCGTCTATGCCATTCGAATTGGATACACCGTGCAGTAGTCAGAAGGAGGCATGATGAGGTCTTCAGTTCATGCGTATGTGAAGAATCAATCGGTCCGATTTGAAAGGATTACGCTATCCGCAATTCTTCTCCTCATCATGTCCGGCCTGTCATGGGCGGAAGACCCGACACAACCCACGACGGACAATCCGGCATCGGAGCTGAGCCAGGAACTTGGAATCGAAGACCCAGGCGAAGCCGGTGAAGTCGGCAGCCGGGCAGTCAAACCTCCGCTGAATCCTGCCGCGATGGCGCCCAAATTCCAATCCCAGATGTCGCCACGGACGTGGGATGCCTTGTGGGCCATCTCGTGGAAGCGCGCGAATTCCTACTATCGGATACAAGCGGCTCCGACGACGTTGCATGATCCCATGTGCCGCAATCCGTTAACGCTGGATGTCTTCGTCCGGGACACGATCCGAGCGATTGCAATCAGGAAGTACGGCGACGCCGCCCGCTTCATGAGTCAGTTTCAAGATCGCTCGCTCTGTCTCACAAGAGAAGGCGTCCGTGGGGTCGAGTTTGCCTTGAGCTACTATCTTCACCACGCGTTGATCTCATTGCCGCCGCAGCAAGCTAAAGCGGCCGTCCAAGGCGTCGTGAACCTCGGCATGCTGACCTTCGATCAATTGCAATACACGAAGCGTAGTTGGTGGCTGCTGACGATCATGAGCCACGCGCGCATGATGGGACCGCACATGGCGGATTATCCGCGTGCTGACTTGGGAGCATGGTTCTACGATCCTAGGCCTGGGTTGATGCTCAAAAGCCGGTTCCCCGATGCGCTGGACCGCCTCATCGGCGCCATGCGGCGCGTAGAAAACTTCGGCAACGGCACCTGCGCCATTATCGACATGTCGGAAGAGGGGTTTACCTGCCAGGACGACTGGACCGGGATTGGGTCTACGCCCAAGACCGGCTCCGGAAACAAGACAGATCGATTCCCCAGAATGCCGGATACCATCCCTCCCAACACCGCCACCTGCGTACTTCAAAGTGTGCAGGTCGCCGGTGTGCGTGGAACTATGGCGTGCATGTCGAAGGCCATGGCGGGCTTCACGTACAACCCCCGGATGGGTCTGCAAGACAAAACGATTCCAGACACGTCACAGGCAGGCATTCGAGACAAGATGTGCGCGCTGGGAGAGGAAGCGGGTGGAGACGGAGGCGGCGCCACCAATGCGGTCGATAAGGCGGCTGAGGCTAAAGAACCCAGCACGTGGGATAAGTTTAAGGACAGCGTCAGCAAAGCTTTCGAGACGGTAAAAGACGGTGCGGAGAAGGCGTGGAATTTCGTGAAAGATGTGTTCGATACCACGCCACCGGTGATCTCCGAGCTGGGGCAAGGCGCTAGTAAGGAAGGTGCCGATGCGGAACGAGGCTTTAAGCAAATGATGGATGAAACCAAGGCCCGCGACAGCCTTCTGAAGGATGAGGGCGCGGATCAATACTACAAGGATCGCGATGACCGTATCACGACCGATCCGGGGCGTTTGGCCGGTGACGGAATCGGTACCGCTGGAGGGAAGTGCAGCGTGCGTTCCAATGCGGCAGCGCGCGCGAAGTCGCTCTATCAATGCATCGACAAACCTGCTGCGCCGAACCGTTATGCGAACTCATCACCACAGAACATGCAGCCCGGCGGACAGCAGTCGCCGCCTCCCGGAGAGAAGACGTATACGATCGTCGGCGACCAGCTCGTGGAGACGCATGGCAGCACCACAGCAGGTGGCGGCACAAGAAAGGGCGGAGCATTGTCTGAGGGTGGCGGTCCTCCACCGACGCTCGATCCCAATCTCATCTACGTCGATCCAACATTGGAGCAGATGGCGGGACCCACTCCAGGCGGCAGTAGCATGCCGACCGGTCCCATGGCCTGCATGATGCAGGCAGGCGATCTGGTGCGCGCAAGCTTACACGATCCTAGATGCAATTCGCTCAAGCGCTGCGTCGGCAATCAGCCCTGTCCCTGCGATCGTCAAGCCCCGCCGTCTGGCATGCAACCCGAAAAGTTTGGAGACCCGTCGAAGCCGAACTGTGCCGATGGGCAATGCGACAAGCCGGATCCCATGGGCACGCCGAATCCTCCGCCGAAACCGACGTTCAATTTCGGTGGGCCGCCTGGGCCTCCGCCGGCGCCGGGTTCCGCGCCGAAGTAGATGGCAAAACCAGAACGATGAACCGATCGGGATATCCGACGACATACCACATGTGACGAGCAGCGAATGAACAGGAGGTCTGCTATGCGGGACGAGGCGAAGAGAAGCAGAGTCGTGAGGTTGGTCTGTGTACTGCTCACCGTCGGCGGGTTATGGCTTGCTTGGTCCCCATTGGAGGGATTCGCGCAACGGAACGAAGGCGGGCCCGGCATGCGAAAAGCGCCGAAGGCTGTCCCGGCGACACCGCAGGCCGCCGTCCACGCCAATGTCGCATTGCCGAAGTTTCCCAAGAAGTTCGAGGTGCAGGGACCGGAGAGCGATTCATTCGGCTTTGCCGTGACGCAGCCGGGACCGATCGCGGTCGAGGTACAAGCGCAAGGCGCGCCGGTCGTGGTGACGCTCCAGTCGCTTGGCGGCGGCCAGCCGATCACTCAGCGAGGCTCTGGACTTCTTCGTCTCTTCTACAACGCCACGGCGCAAGATGTACAACGCAGCGTCTTCTGGCAGGTGCAGGTCAGGGCTTGGTGTGAGGATGACTGCCTAACGGCCGGCAAACGGCCTCAGGCCGCGGGGGTAGTAAGAGTGCAGCATCCTCCGGTCGATCAGGCGGCAGTGCAGAAGGCAATGCGCGCCATGGTTGCACAGCAGAAGCAGCCGTCACCCCAAGAGATCCAGGCAGCTGGGGCCCAAGCGGCGGCACAGATGGAACAGGCCTTTCAGCAACGGAAGGCGCAATTTGAACAGCACCAACGACAACGCCGGGCTGCGTTGTATGCACAGATCAAACCGCAAGTGGACCAACTGCGAAGCCGGTTAGGAATGGGAGCGCAGATCCGACCGCGCGGACTTGAAGAGGCAGAAGACGTCCAGGCCGAGAGTGTGCCGGAAGAAGAGCAAGCCGAGGGGAAGCACGAGGTCGGCACGCGCGCGCTGCCGGAGATGCGGCGCCCGATGATGCAAACGCTGTCCGTTGAGCCGAACCGGTCGAGTCAGGCGCCCGCATTTCCTCAGAAGTTTCAGGTGCAGGGGCCTGAGAGCCGTTCGTTCGCCTTCGGCGTGACGCAGCCTGGGCCGATAGAGGTCCAAGTCGACAGTCAAGGCCCTGCGGTGATCGTGACGCTACAGCATCTCGCATCTTCACCGATCACCCAGCAGGGTATCGGGCAAGTCCGCTTGAGCCATCCGGTAACGGCAGAAGAGATCCAAAAAAGTGCCTTGTGGGTCGTGAAAATCCGATTGGTGCAACCGGGTCCTCCGACGATCGGGACGGTGATGGTCCAACATCCCCCGGCTGACGAAGCGATCATTCAAGCGCAGGCCGCCGCAATGGCCCAACAAGAAGCTTCACAGCAGTCGCGCAACGAGGCCCAGGTCGAAGCACAACGCCGGGCCAAGTTCCAAGAATTCAAAGCACGATTAGAACAGCAGTATCAGCAGCGACTAGCTGCCATTCGCGCACAGAATCAGCCACTACTTGATCAACTGCGAAAACGACAGGGAGCCATGATCCGTTCCCGCGGACTCAATCCAGTGATTACCTCGATCGATAGGAACGAAGGCCAGCCGGACACCGAGGTAAAGATATTCGGCACGAACTTCGGCCCGGGAGGCGAAGTCGTGTTTCAGCTCGCCCCCAACATTACTGGGACCGCCATTATTATGGGTTGGGCGGACACGCTCATCGTCGCCAAGATCCACCCCGACACATCCGGTCTACTGCCTTATCAGGGTACCCTTGCAATCAGAGTGGGGCAGACGCTCAGCAATGCCGTGCCATTCAAGTTCATTCCAGCGGAAACCGACCCGCGTGAGATTAGGGTGGCGCTGGGCCAAGATGTTTCCCTTGCAACTCCGGGGAGCACGACGGGATCGACAATCCAACATCCCAACAATTCGTTTTTGCAGTGTTGCGGAAATGGAGGGAATGACGTCTTCTTTCCCACGAGGCAGCTCAGCAATGGCTGGGTCGTGGACAGTATAGAAGCGCATACCGACCCCTGTGCGTACCCGGACTGCAGAGGAACCTACGTCGCGGACAGCCGCATCGGTACTTCCTCGCTGTATTTCAACATGCGGTGGTGGCACGGAGCCCTGGTCGGATCACGCTATGGGTTCACGGTATATATCAAGGGTCCGCGCGGCGTGCCGGACGGGTTTGTAGTCACAGGGCCCCTGAATCCCTATGTTCCGCCGGGGACTCCGCCTCCGGCGACGACGGCCTCTAACACGCCGCCTCCGGCATCCTCACAGCCCATCGAGATGACCGTTGTACCGATCAATCCTGCTTTGATTCCAGGTTACCAGATTGCGCCAGGGGCTGGCACGGGGACAACCCAAAGTCCGCCTCCAGCTGGTCAATCAGGGACCAAGATGGCCGTGGACCCCAACAACCGCAAGCTTGAACAAGTTCCTCCCGGTGCTCAAAGCTCGACTCCCCCATCAGGAGGAACCTCTACAGGGACCGGGATGTCTACTCCTCCATCCCAGCCACCTGGGCCAACCATACCGGTCATCACGTCGCTGAGCGTGACGCAAGGCCAGCCAGACGATCCCGTCATGATTAATGGCAATAATTTTGGGCCGGGGCTAGGCGAAATCCATTTTGTCATCGCGCCGGGGATGGATCTCGTCGCGCCGGCTGGCGCCACCTGGAGCGATACGCAGATCTTCACGTCCGTGCCCGTGAAGACCGGGGTATTACCATTCAACGGAACGGTGTACATCAAGCGGGCGGGGGATCAGAAGATGAGTAACCTCGTCGCATTCCGTTTTGAGCCGAAATTGGACTATCGTGAGATTAAGGCCACGATGGATCGGATATTGACTGATCCTGTATGGCGGACCTTTGTTCACTCTCCTCCTCATGAGGTTTTCCACGGCCGGTCAACGGCCAACTACCTTTTCGGAGATAAGAATAATGATGAGTTTTTCCTCAATACGAGACTCAAGAACAACTGGACCGCCTATGGTGCTACAGCGACCTGCCAACCAGGTTGTAATGGGGGAGCGTACGTGTGGGAAATCAAGACAGGGATCGATCGCCCGTACCTCAATGTGCGGTGGTGGCTTAACCCTGATCCTCCTTTCGGCTTTTCAAAGGCTATCTATAACTTTACCGTAGGAATTGTTGGCCCCGAAGGCGTTCCAGATGGTGTGGTGGTGCCCTAACAATCGGTGCGTTTGTTCCGCGCTCCGAGAAAGAGAATGAGGTCCGGCGAAGCACTACAAGGAGAGACTATGAGGAATCGATCTGTCTATTACATCAGCTTGGTCATGCTCACTTTATCGATAGGGTGCAGTAGCACAGACGAAGCCAAAGACTCCGGCTCGGGTGTGCAGAGCCGTGGCTTGCAGCAGCTGCAACGGCAGATGCAGCCAGGCATTGCGGTGAAACCAGGGATGCAGGCGCAACCGGGCGCGCCGGTCCCGGCCACTATCCAGTTGCCGACCTGGCCGCAGAAATTCGAGGTGCAAGGGCCGGACGTGGACTCGTTCGGCTTTGCCGTTACGCAGGCCGGCCCGATCGCGATAGATGTTCAAGCTCAAGGCGCGCCGATCCTCGTGACCTTGCAATCAGCAGGCAGCCAGCCGATCACGCGGCAGGCAACGGGGAACCTGCGCATGAATCATATGGCGACACCGCAGGACGTTCAACGGAGTCTCTTCTGGACCGTGGAGATCCGCTTGGCGCAGCCTATGCCGCCGCAACAGGGCGGTCGGGCTGGTGGAACCATCGATGTACAGCATCCGCCGGTGAATCATCAGCAAGTGCAGACTGCTCTCGTCGCCCATCAGCAAGCAGTCCAACAGCAGCGACCCCAGCTGGAAGCGCAGGCTCAGCAAGCAGATGCGCAAGCTGCCGCTCAGATCGAACAGGCCGTTCAACAGCGTAAGGCGCAATTCGAACAGCAGGAGGCCGGCCGCCGGGCCGCGCTATTCGCGCAGATTCAGCCGCACCTCAATCAGTTGCGCGGCCAAGTCGGTGCGGCGATTCGGCCTCGCGGACTGGAGGGCGATGTTCCTGAGGTTCCAAGCGCTGCTGAAGAAAGCGCCGCACCAGCCGAGGGGACGGAGGAAATCGGTACTCGAGGGGGGCTTAAATCACTGGCTCGGCCGGGCGATCGCAAATTCCTGCAAGTCGCACCGCCGGTCTCAGCCTCGCAGCAAGCGTCCACCGCGGAGTCTGCCCCGCCGCAGCAGGTCATGCCGAATCAAAATCCGGTCATCAGCTCGATCACCCTGTCCCCGGGTGTGGCGCTGACTCAGGGCCGCCCGGGTGATCCGTTGTTCATCAACGGGAGTAACTTCGGGACCGCGGGAGGTGAAGTCCGGTTTGTGATGGGGCCGGGCAAGGATTTACCGGCACCGCCGGGTGTCGTATGGACAAACAATCAGATCTTCGCCACGATTCCCGACCCTCCAGGCTTGTTGGGGTTTAGCGGCACGATCTACATCAAGCGAGCGGGAGAAACCATTACCAGCAACCTCGCTACCTTTCGCTTCGAGCCAATTCTTGTGTTTAGAGACTACATGATGACGGCTGTGGCACCGGACGTTAGTTATGAACACCCTACTCATTTCCCGGATCATAGACACTTGGCATATCTATATAACGGCAATGTCTTTAAAGGGCTGAGCGGAACAAATCAATACTTCGTCAACACCACACTGAGAAACGGCTGGGTACTGGATGAAGTGTATTATTCGAAGAGTCCATACAGTTGCCCGGGCGGATGTAATTATCTCGCGGAAAAATGGATAGGAAACAGCAAGCCCTATTTCTCAATTCGCTATTCGGTCAATGCAGCGAATGTTGGATCATCGAAGTACACGAGCTACCTTATCGATCGAATCACTCTCCGTGGGCCGAAAGGAGTCCCAGACGGTCTCTCCTGTATGCAGGCGCCGTGTCCATAACGCGAGCTGCCGATGAGCAGAAGGGGTACCGTGAAACAAAGATTCCGACGCATCAAACGGCCGTTTCTAGTCAACGGACTACTGCTCGTGGCCGGCGCGCTGAGCGCGTGGTGACGCAGAACGGTTCCAGGAACCGTTTGTTTCCACACGTTCGAGCAGATCCAACAGGCGATCAAGGAGAAGATGATGAGACCACGAAGATTTCAATTGATGACCCTGATGGTTGCGCTACTCTTTGCCATGACCGGATTACTTGTCGGCCTGGCCGACGCACAGCCGGTTCCCGGTGCAAAACTTCAGCGACCGGCTGCGGCAGCACCCAGCCCCGAGGAGACGCTCCAGAGGCAACTCCCACCTCCGACCAAACCGGAAGCGTTGCGGGCGCCGATCCAGGCCGACATGGAAGGCGCTTGCAATCTGAATCCGAAGTGCCGTGCCAAACTGGAGCAGTCGAAGCAGGGGAAGCGCCCGGCCATGATTCTGCCGGCTGCCACCGAGCCGAGTCCGGAAGAGAAGTTGCAAAAATCGCTTCCACCTCCGGCGCGGGGACTACCACCGATCGGACCGCGCAGTCACCTCCTTGGTCCGCTCGAGGGATTCTTCACCTGGCTCAATCCCTTCACACCGGACCCTGCCTGGGCTCAGACGGCGCTCAATCTCACCTTCACTCCGTCGAACAGGTTTAGCGCGAATCCTTGGGGGCAACTAATTGCCCAAGGGATATTTACCTGGGGTAATGCCCCCGTACTTTGGTTTGATGAACCAGGACCATTCATTGTCCGTGCCTTACACTGAGAATAAGCCTTATATGTATCTGGCTGTCGATCTGCCGGCAGCTGGGTACTATCTCATTGACATCGTAGCGTCTCCCTCTCTCATCAAGCTGCGCCATCAAACCAGCGGGCCGATCATCGAGACCTGGGACTACCGGCAGGGGTGCGGAGGCACAGGCACATGCAATTATGGAAGGTCTGATTAATTCACGTTTGCACTAGAAATCTGTTTCTGAGGTAGCCATC
>CAYXKP010000096.1:0-16613 GCA_964465695.1 uncultured Nitrospira sp. | reverse complement strand
TTGTCCCTACGGCGGTTTAGCAAACCGCTGCCTTCGGCCACTCGGCCACCTCTCCACTCCATCTGATTATGAGGAGTCAACGCTTCGGAGATTTGCGTTCTCTCGTGTTCAGTCGAGTCGTCCTTTGTGCCATTTTATAGGTCATTCGGTCAACTAGTTTTCTAGAGAGAGGTGACGACCTATTTATCTTTCGGTTTCACCTTGCAGATCCACGCCGGCGCGCACAACGTTGAGATGGAGATCCACAGAATGGTCATGATTGACGCAAGCCGGCGAGCAATTCAACCATGGCAGGCTGGACCCTTGAAGAATGCTGCTATGGCATTCATGCCCGTTTTTGTGCGACAGCTTCGGATACAGAGGACTCGATCTGCGCATCGCTACTAAAGGCTGAAACACTTCAGAGGACGTACGGGAGAATTCCATCATGATTGAAACGGCCAAATACTGCCAAGTATGCATCGACAAGTTATTTCCGACCACAGCGAAAACGGAGAAGGAGAAACAGTTCCTCACTGCTCATACCCTCGCGCCTCGACCGGCCACCGACTATGGTCCCACCAATGAGGAAGGAACATGCGAGCAATGCGGACAGCATTCGGTAGTGACGTATTATCGGCTTCCGGGATAGCGTTACGCCAGCAGCCAGTTTTCAGACGCGGTCCAGGAAAGACAGCGGTAACCGGGCGACTCAGGACGTCTTAGTGATCGCGCCGAGACGTCTCTTGAGACTCAGTAACTTGTGGTTCGAAAAATGTCTAAATAACTAAGCTTAGCGCCAACTTAGGCCGTGAACTTACATCGCCTCTTGACTCCCACAACAACATGGTTATGATCAACACAAATGGAGGACCAACGTTATCCACGATAACGTTATGGAAGTTGGCATCATAAATACAGCTTGACCGAACGCCACCATACCGCGCGTTGGTGGTTGTTGAGACCCACAATCGGCCTCTTCAGGCGTAGTTTGCCCTGAAGAGGCTTTTTATTTAACCAGGAAGGAACTGCATGATGGCAGAAGCTACGGAATCCCAGACGGAACCAATCGACGGAAATGGAAAGATAGTTGAGCGGTCGTCCACTACCGAAGTATCGGAGGCGATTGTTGAGATTACCAAACTTAAGGCGCTACTTGCCGATGCTCAAGCCAAACTTGCCGAGATCACGGAAGTAAAGGGGCAGGCATTGGCAGCGGCAACAAAGATTGATGACCATCAAACAGTGGTTGCTACCAAGTCGGCCCATATCGAAGATGCAAGGTTGCATGGTGACAAGGTAATTACTGAACTTGATCGAGAGTTGGCGTCAGCGAAGCAGCAAGCGACTGAAGCAGAGAATCAGAAGACCCGCGCACAAACAGCGGCTGATGAATCTGTAAAGACTTTGGCTGACATCCAAGCGACCAAGGGAACGGCTGAGAGTGATAGTGAGGAAGTTGCAGAATTGTTGAAAGCGGCTGAAGAATCTGCTGCAAAAACCAAAGGCCTTGCTGATGTGGCGGCCACCATCGACAAACGCATCGAAGATTACGAGCGGAAGCTAGCAGAAATGGACCAACAAGGTATTGATAAATTGCGGATGATAGAAGGCCTGCTCCCAAGTGCCACAACAGTCGGTCTCGCTCATGCCTTCGATGAACGGCGAAGGACATTTCTCCCACAAAGACGGAAGTGGGAGAATTGGTTTATTGGTTCAGTCATCGCTCTTGCTGTTTTGGCAGGAGTGAGTTTTTTGGAAAGGCATTTTTCAACAGTGCCTTTAACGATAGAAGACACATTGCTGTACTGGCTGTTCCGACTTCCTGTTGCTGGCATCTTGGCTTGGTTGGCGATCCACTCCAGCCATGAAGCAGCTTTAGCAAAACAATTGGAGGAAGATTATGGGTTCAAAGCGGTGACAGCTTCCGCATTCCTGGGGTTCAATAAGCAAATGGGAGAAGTTGGTTCAGCGGCTGCAACCAATGAGCCACTAGCAAAACTGTGCGCTGATACACTTCAAACAATTGCCAACCCACCAGGGCGAATTTATGAGAAGAACAAGCTTACCGCTACCGTGGCTGACCAACTATCGGAAGCTTTGAGACGGATAAAAGAACTTACCGATAAACGTCCGTAACTGCGTCGTTGGTACGTCCGGTGTCCAGTGTTAAGACAATCAGTGGCTCTGTCCGGCCTCTTGCGCCTTCATTCGCAACCCCTCCACGAAGCGACCTTGACACATTCCCCGCAGAGGACTAGGTTATCCGCCCCATACAGTGCCCCACCATAGAGGAGATTCGTACAATGGACTCACGCGCAACGCCACGACCGTGGACTACCGCAGAATTGTTATTGATCACCAAGGTGGCTATTGAAAAATTGACGGAGTTGACCATCCGACATCTTGAGGAAGATTTAAGACTGCTGCCAACTCTAAACACTGTTGATCAGATGTACAAGAGAGCTTATTGGAAACGGTTTACAAACACCATCGGAGATCAAGCCGTAAAATTAGAAGAGACAATTAAAGCCGATGTCAATGATTTGGAAAAATTTAATCCTCATTTTTGAAGTCTACGGTGACCTATTTCCCGATCTGCCATCCACAGCCATGAGACCAGATGTCAAGGCGAGATTGGACTGGTTCAAACGACGAATGGCGAAGGAATTTGAAGTGGAGTTCACACGTCTAATTAACGCAAACACCATCTCGTCACCCATCGAACAAATCTTCCTGCTGGAGTGGAAGTTTGCCGATCTCGATAGGAAGTTGAATGTTAACCTCGCACCACATGAGCCTATCTCTACGGATGATGGCTCCTATGAAGTAGACTTTCTGATCGTTTCTAAAGACCCCACACTTCTGACAGTGAAGATCGCCATTGAATTGGATGGACATGAGTTCCACGAAAAGACGCAACAGCAAGTTCGCAAAGACAAGGTGCGAGAACGAGCTATCCTAAAACAGGGTGTAACGGTCCTCCGGTTCTCAGGTTCGGAGATTGTTCGAAATGGGCGAGGCTGTGTGGAAGAAGTTGAGAAGTTCTTACTAAAGAGGCTTCAACAGGCTCTCGTTCCCACCACGCAGTAGACCTAGGCTTGCGCCTTCTGAATTAGGCGATCAACGCAACCGTTTGGATTCTAAAGCGAAAGAATTTCTTTAACGACGGGAGACAACGCCCCTCTCCGCCACCATCGTCAACAGCAACTGATATTCTGAATAGCTACTGAGTCTTAAGACTTCTGAGTACCGCGTTTGGCTTTGTGTCGGGGGTTTTCATAGACCAACGCCGCACGTTCTTGCTCCGACCAGAGTCGCACGCCATAGGTTTCCTGTAATTCCTGTTTGGCTTTTTCGTCGCCCTTTCTCGCCTTTCGAAACAGACCCTGCCGATGCAGGTCTTCTTCCTCTTGACTCAGAGACCAGTTCTCCCCCATCTCGACTCCTTTGTTGTCGTCCTAAACGGACGTGGGGTTGTACACGAGTCCGATTCTCAATTCAAGCGGTAACGGCAATAGGGGCTTTAGTGAGGGAGTGAGAGTCCTACAGCTTAGGAAGAAGCATGAGAGGCATCGTCATCTCGATGACTTTCCTGTGCCGGATCAGCCAAATAGGTAGGAGGGCGACCATGTCTTTGCTTCCACTCGGCATACGCGATATGCATCATCCCGAAATAGTTTTCAAGTCGAAGCTGGTCTAGTTCAGTGAGGTTACAATCCGCCTTCAAATCATGTGCCAGTTCCTGACTGATGCGGGCAAGACTATGGAGGAGCCTTTCGTTCATTATAATGTGCGTTACAGTAGAACTCTTGCAAGTGACCGTATCAAATGTCTCCCAGGGGACGAACTGGTATGAGCCCTAGACGAGGAAAAGTCAGAGACCGTAGTCGAAAAGCGGAGTGAAAATCGTCGTGAATGAATCGGGAAACGGCGGTAAATCGCGGTAACTAACGGTACACGCCGGTAGTCAATAGCAGCGGTGCGGGGACCAACATTACTGAATCAACTGGTTTCTCTTCCAGGTGCACAGTGAATGGGGATCCGAAGCGGTCGGCTACTTGCCCCCGCGGGTCTTGGGGGTGGTCGAGCCCTTACTCATCCAGGGGATGCGGCTGGTGTCGGGCGGAACAAGCGCACTTTGGGACTTTAAATAGGGCCCCTGCCTGAACCCCTTCCCTCTCTGTTTGACCGTGGAACCGGACTTGGTAGGCTTCTTTGATCGCATACCTTCATTCTAGCAGATAGGCCGTGCCACTCGGCATCAAGGGCGAGGGCAAACAATTCCGTCCATCCCACCTAACGAGACGCTGTACTCCCACGGCTCGACTCCAACGGAACTCTACGCTGGTCGATGGACGTAATCTCTTGTCGTTTTCCACCGAGGTGGCGCAGGTATGTCTTTGAGAGAATTAGGGCAGAAGCGTCTCGTACGACCGTCTCGCCATCAAACTCTTCAACCATGAGGAATTATTGTAAGAGGCCTTGAAAGAATGAAGTGTCCACGAGCACTGCGATACCCCACGCAGCAACGAGAAGGACAATGATGATCAGGCAGATTTCCTTATTGGTTAAGGGTTCCGGGGTGTCTTTCATGCCGGTAGTGTGGCGAGTGGATAGTTCGGTGCTGGGGTCCATGGGCGAGGAGCGCTAAAAGGCCGCAAGACAAAGGTCATGAGCCCGTCCTCCTGAGGGAGGGGGGTATTGTATGGTGGGACACTGTTGATCCGCAAGGGACCTTAGACTGGGGCGGTGCCGGCTTCAAGATTCACGTTCTCTCCGTCGCCTTGTTAACGACCAGGCCAACGTGCCCGCCCAGCCTAGTACCGTCCATCCTAGCGTGAGATTCACGATCATGATCGGGACACAGTTGGGATGCCCTCGCACGAGAGCGATAAATGTTGGAATGCAATACGCGAAAGCCGTGCCCAAGACGTAGAGGCTGGTGGCGATGTCATCATGCATTAGACAAACCCTTCATTCGGGGTCGTATGGCGTTCGCTCCTACTTCCCCTTCGGTGCGGTGGGCAACCTCAGCTTTTATCTCCGTCTTCGACGCTGAGCCCTCCCAGTTCCCCTACGATGATCGATTTCCCCGGATTGGCAATGAGCAACGGCATGATGCTGTTCTCCATGATTTCATCAAGGTTCTTGCAATCGTCCAGAAACTTTGAGTTGAACACGATCTCCGACCGCTGCGGTCTCTCGTTAAAGGAAAAATGGGTCCACATCTGGTCGTCGGATTTCTGTTTGACATCGGAGAAGAGAAATTTTTCAAGATACTGCAGTACGAGTTGACCTTTCGCAGGATCTATAGGCATCTGGCTATTCATAGTTTCCTCCTGTGGCGTAGGCAAACTGCCTCCGGGATAACCCGTTACCCACTATGATGGTCCGAACTCTACTGTTTGTAGTCTAGTGAAGAGACTAGGCCAGATTCAATCAGGCCCAACTATCAACGACGCAGATCGGGCGTGAATTCGGCGCTGACAGAAGCCGAAATGATGCCGATACCTTTAGGCTTGGGTAGGGAGCAGGGTCGGATGATTGCGCGCGCGCCGACTAGGCGCGCCTGATTCCTAGACAATCAGACCGGCGCGAAGCGGACATGATGCGCGTGGAGCAGGAGTTTCTGCCGATTGGGCACGCCGACCTTGTCGAAAATGCTCGTCATGTGGTGCCGGACCGTACTGTCGCTGATCGATAACTTGTACGCGATGTCTTTGTTCGAGAGCCCTTGCTTCACCAAGCGGATAATTTCGCGTTCCCGCTCGGTCAAGCCCTCAGGCCAGGCGAGCGGTTGGGAGTCGGCGCCTCCCTTCTTCGTAAACGGGACCCCGACGTGGGGCTTCGCGGGGGCATAGAGCGTCTCCAGCACGGCCAGCACGACGGAGGGCGGTTGCACCTTGAGGATCACGCCGTCGACGCCGGCGGCAAACGCCTCCCGCGTGCGATCCTTCTCTTCCAGGCCGCACAACAACACGATCTTGCTGGTGGGGGCGGACTCTCGAATCTGGGTAATCGTGCCGAGCGCATCGCGCTCGGTCTCCAGATCCAGGATGAACACGTCGGGGCGCCCTTCGGCGAGGAACAAGTCCGCTGTCCGCCCGGCGTAGGGATGCACGACCATTGGAACGGAGGAGCTGCTTTCGAGAATCTTCTGCAAACCTAGCCACACGAGACACTGACTGCTCAAAATCGCGATGGTGAGAACAGGGTTCATGGCGCCGCCGTCAGGCATGAAGTCTCCTTAGCCAGAGGGATAGCGGGATTGCTTGCTGGCGAAACATTTCAAGATGGTGCTACGGTGAAGAACGGAGGCTGAATAATCGATGTTTCTTCGAGAGCCGGCTTGTCAGGTCGAAGAATCGTTGTAACGGGTTCGATGACCGACCGGTCGTTGGTTTATCCAGAAATGCGCCGGATTCATCTTCACTAGCAGGCTGTTGACAAACCCCACTTGCTGTTCGCGACAAATATGATAAGAGAGGCGTCCATCAGGAGGCGCACGCTCATGATGGGCACAGCTGATCCGCAGCCGTCGATGTTCTACCACATCAATCTGGAGCAGTTTGTGACAGCCGATCACCCGATGCGGAAGATTCGTCCGGTGATCGATGCGGAGCGAATCCGGCAGCTGTGTGCACCGCTCTACGCCGACACGGGCCGCCCCTCCATTCCACCCGAGCAGCTGTTTTTGGCCCTCCTCGGCGGCTATCTGCTGGGCGTGACCTCTGAACGTGCGTTGGTGCGAGAACTCACCGGGAATCTGGTGCTTCGGTGGTTTGTCGGGCTGGATTTAGATACGGCACCGTGGGATCACTCCACGTTCTCGCAGAACCGGAGGCGGCGGTTTACCGAGAGTGGGATTTTAGAACGGCTCTTTGATGAGACCGTAGCCCTCGCGATCAAGCAGAAGCTGGTCTCGCCCCATACCACACTGGACGGCACGCTCGTGCAGGCCAACGCGTCTCACAAGAGCTTCGTGCCGATCGAAGTGTTCCTGAAACCAGCGGAGTACAAGAAGCGGATCCGGTCGCTGGATCAGAAGCCGGAGCAGGATCCGGGCAATCCGACCAGCACGCCTCGGAGACGGAAGGCGGGCGGGCCTTGATCGATGCATTCCATAAGAGGCATGGCCGACGGATGAAGACGGTGGGCGCGGACAAGGGCTATTTTGCCAAGTCCTTTCTGTCGGCACACTGTTCAAACGGAGAATCACACCTCATGTTGCCGCAAAAACCACTGGACGGGAGGCGGTGCATCAGCGGGTCAGACGGATGAGCCGGACAAGGGGGTACTCCCTCTCACAGCGAGCACGGAAGAAGATTGAAGAGCTGTGGGGGGAAGCGAAGTGTTGGCATGGGTTCCGGCGGTTTCAGCGACGGGGCCTCGTGCAGGTCCGAGATGAGGCCTATCTCATGGGCTGGCTGCTGAATTTGAAACGGTTGGCTACGCTCCTGCCTGCTCCAGCCTAACGGGGAGGCCCATGACCGGGTTGTGCCAGAGGCGGATGAGATGATTCAAGGAGAGAACAAGATGCGGCTAGCCCTCCCTGTTCGATACACGGCACCTAATTCGGGTCGACGCCAGATGCCTTTGAAGTTGAACCGCTTTGAAAATGTGAGATTGTCAACAGCCTGCTAGTGAGGAGTGGGATCGCATAGCGCAGCCCGATATGGCTGGGCCGCACGACACCGCTGAGGGCCAGCATGCCGATGACTTCCTGGTCCAGTCCCGTGCGTTCTCTCTCATGGGGCGGTTGACGAAGCGGCATACGGTTTCCTCCGGTCGCGTTGACCCAGCCTCACACTGGCGGCATCAGATCCACAGGATGCTCTTGAAGTCCGCGTCGAGGGTGCGCGGATGACCGCACTGGCGGCAGCGAACGAAGAGGCTGGAGTCGTCACCGGAAGATCGAAGGACGAGTTGGTAGGTCTTTCCCCCGCAGAACGGGCAGGCTTTCCCATGAAGGTTTTGTTGGATCGGTCCGAGCCGGTTCAGTTGTTTTTCCATGATCCGCCCCCATGTTTCGCGATGTTGTGATCGGGTTCCCGGAAGATTAGGGCACGTGAGGTGAAACGGAAATACCAAGAATGTATGATCATACCGAGCCAAAGGCGAGTGAGCGCTGTCGAGTCATGCCTCATGCGGAACCGCACCCGGTTCGCTCGACGCACGGTGCACCTTGGCCCGGCCGGGGAGGGAGAAATTATGGGTGAAGGTAGATTCCTTCTGGAGGGAGAAGAAATCTCTTGCCGTCCACGGGTGGGCATCCGCAAGCAGCAACCTTCACCCACGTGTTATTCCACCAAACGCTTGCATCGATGACAAGGTGGTAGTTTCCCCAGTCCGACGTCCGCTGAACCGCACGGTCGTTGTCACGCGCGAACCATAATCTGCTCGCCCATCCTGGCTGATGTCGGGCGATGGTTTCCCGCAGCGACAAACTCCTTGAGGCGCGTTTGGTCCTTCGGCGAGACAAGAAGAAGCTCGATCTTGATCCACTCATTCTTGACCCACTGAACCTCCGCTAGTTCGATCACGCTATACGTGTTCTCATCGGGGAACCACAGGCGGAGTTTGACGTAATCGCCGGGGCGCAGCTTTTCAGGGCTTACGATGACCGGATGAGAGGACGAAAGGTCATACACGCAGCCGTCGCCCATCAAGCCGTCGTCACCTGTTGACAGCATACAGTCGATCCCGATTTTTGACAGGAGTCCTGGAGGCATGCGTTCTCCTCTCGCCGAAGTTTTCGCTTCTGAATGCTAAGGGAAGGTAATACAACGTGAGAGTGAGGGCTACTACACTGGTAGGTGGAATAACCTGCCTAAAGTGGCATTACCGTTCTTTCCATCTCGAAGTGAATTAGATCGATATTACACGTATAAATTAGTTAGTTACGAGATATATCTCATGCTATAGATTACAGATTAGTGCGGTGAACTTGTTATGGGGTGCGGCAGGTGTCCGGTCACAGGGACAGGGCCTGATTCTGCGGTGTCGAAACGATTTACTTCTGTTCTGGATGGGTTGACGGTACGGGATGGGTAGTGGCAAGCCGCTCAAGAATCAATCTCGCTCCCGGCTTGAACGTCAGGTAGTACCAGACCCATTCCGACATGACTCGGAATCGGTTCCGGAAGCTGATCAGAAAGAATATATGGACGACGCACCAAAGCAGCCAGGCAAACAGTCCCGAAGCGCGGATCGACCCGAACTGAGCTACGGCTTGCGCGCGGCCGATCGTGGCGAGCATGCCGCGGTCCGCATAGACGAAGGGCGGCCGTCGCTCCGGCGCGACCTCCTGATTGATGAGACCGGCCACGTACCGCCCCTGTTGCATCGCCACGGGCGCCACTCCCGGCAACGGCTTCTCATCGTGCCCCAGGCAATGGGCCGCGTCGCCGATGACGAAGACCCACGGCTCATCCGGGATCGTCAGGTCCGGGCGGACTTTGATCCGGCCTGACGCGTCTTGCGGCACCGAGAGCGTATTGAGAAGGGGAGATGCTCGATTCCCCGCCGCCCACATGACGTTCGTCGAGGGGATCCATTCCTCGCCGACCTTCACACCGTCGGCATGGACGGCGTTCACAGGGCTGTTCAGTTTGATCATGACGCCCATACGCGTCAGCGCATCGGAGGCTTTTGCCGAAAGTCCGGCGTCGAACCCGGGTAGAATGCGCGGACCGGCTTCCACGAGCATGATTTCAAGGTCCTCCAGGCGCAAGTGGGGAAAGTCGGGTCCCATGGCTTTTCTCCCGAGCTCGGCCAGTGCCCCGGCTAATTCGACACCGGTCGGGCCTCCTCCCACGATGACAAACGTCAGCTTGGCCCAGGCGCCGGTCGAGGTCCTCCGTCGCTCCGCATCCTCGAATGCGAACAACATCTTCTCTCGAAGCTGAACGGCATCGGTCATCGTCTTCAGTCCCGGCGCCCACGCCTCCCACTCGTCATGTCCGAAATAGGCATGGCGCGAGCCCGGCGCGAGAATCAGGATATCGAAGGCAATCGGCGGACTGTTCCGCAAGTTGACCATCCGCGCCGCCCGATCGATCGAGACGGCATCATCCATCATCACCTGAACGTTGCGCTGCGAACGAAAGAGCGTGCGCAGGGGCCACGCAATGTCACCGGGCGACAATGCCGCGGTGGCGACTTGGTAGAGCAGAGGCTGAAAGACGTGGTGATTGGTGCGGTCGATGAGGGTGACATGGGCCTGACGCAGGGCGCGCGCGGCCGTCAAACCGCCGAACCCCCCGCCGATAATGACGACACGTTTGTCGGCCATTCTACCGAGCGTTGCGAAAATATCGTTCCGTGGGCTTGCCGTGCACTGAAGTCTCCCGCCATGCCAGGCCCTTTATCCCGCCTACCCATGATACGGGAGCCCAAGGAGAGTCACAACCGTACTGTATTGCCGGATGAGGAACGACGCTACTGGGAAGATAGGGGAGCGGGACTTCTCAGAATATCGGAAACGGGGTGCCACGCGGCTGTCTTGATATCTGAGTTACGCCGCGCGACGCGACGGTGGACGATCTTCGACGGCTGTTTCGTGGACATGGTCGTTGGACGACATGGGGCGCTGATCGTGAGGTTGTTCGAACAGCAACCTCGCCCCAGGTTTGAAGGTGAGATAGTACCACGTCCACTCCGACATCACCCGTATGCGGTTTCTGAGACCGATGAGAAAGAAAATGTGGACGATGCACCAGAGCGCCCAGGCCAACGGCCCGGATGTGTGAAGCGGGCCGATTTGGGCGACCGCTTGGGCGCGACCGATCGTCGCCAACATGCCGCGGTCCCTATAGGTGAACGGTGACCGTTGCTCCGGCAGGAGTCCCTCATTGATCAACGTGGCGACATACCGGCCCTCCCGCATGGCCACCGGAGCGATTCCAGGTAACGGCTTGCCGTCGCGGCCAAGACAGTGGGCGGCGTCGCCGATGACGAAAATCCATGGTTCATCCGGGATCGTCAAATCCGTATTCACTTTCACCCGACCGCATGGATCTTGGGGAACCTTGAGCGTGTTCAGAAGGGGCGATGCCTTGTTGCCCGCCGCCCAAACGACGTTGGCCGACGGCACCCATTCCGACCCGACCATTACTCCGTCCGGACGGACGGCACTCACGGGGTTGTTCAACTTGACGATGACGCCCATGCCCTCGAGAGCGGTCAACGCTTTTGCCGACAGCTTGGCATCGAAGCCCGGCAGAACGCGAGGACCAGCCTCCACGAGAATGATCGAGAGGTCGTCAAGACGTAAGTGAGGATAATCCGGCCCCATGGCCTTCCTGCCGATCTCAACGAGCGAACCGGCCAATTCGACTCCCGTCGGACCTCCTCCCACGATCACGAAGGTGAGGCGATTCTGCGTGCCTGTCTCGGCCCGCTGCCGTTCCGCCTCTTCGAATGCGAGCAACATCCGTTCGCGCAGATGCACGGCATCGGCCATGGTCTTGAGTCCGGGGGCGAGCGGCTCCCACTCATCGTGCCCGAAGTACGCGTGCCGCGAGCCGGGAGCGACGATCAAGGCATCAAATGAGATGGGGGCGCTGTCCCGAAGCCGAACCACTCGAGCCCTCCGATCGATGGCGATGACGTCGTCCATGACGACTCGGACGCTGGGCTGTGCGCGAAAGAGCGTGCGTAACGGCCAGGCGATATCGCTGGGAGACAAGGCGGCGGTGGCCACTTGGTAGAGCAAGGGTTGAAAGACATGGTGATTCGTGCGGTCGATCAGGATGACCTCGGCATCGCGCAGGTAGCGCGCCGCCGTCATGCCACCGAACCCGCCGCCGATGATGACCACACGTTTTCTCGTCATGGGATCAACAAATAGCAGCGAGGGTCAATGGAGATTCCACTTAGTAAGAATGGCATGCAAATCTGAATCAGGCTACGCGGCGGTCAGGAAACTGTCAAAAACTTCTTCCAAACCGGTTTGGGTGCTCATCATTAGAATCGGCAGGTCCGGATTTTTCTTGAGCCATCGGGATGCGAGCCGATGTTCTAGACGGCGGTATCGGTGCTGCTACACTTACTTCATCGTCTTTGAGCCTTCAGGTTTCACCCCGCAGGGAAAAGGAAAAAGGAGCACATCGTATGACCGTCAAAGCCCGTCACGCTATACATCGGATCGGTTCAGCCGGTTTCGCGGCCGCATGGTTCGCGATTGCGGCCTGTTCCACCGGTTACCATACGACCAATGTGAACGGAGAAAAGAAAGTCTATCGCGTTGATGAGCAGGGCGCGAAGACGCTCGTGTATGAAACCGATCAGAGCGGGAAAACCACTCTCCACGTTGCCGACGATCCGATGGCCAAGCGGCAGGCCGCGGCTCAGGAGGCGGCGGAACAGCTCGGCGCGAGGCAGGCCGACCAACGTGACCTGCCAGGCCGGACACCGAAGCGGCAGTCTTCGGATCCGATTTATGTCAGTCTCGCCCAACCGGTGCTGGATGCACAGATGGAGAAGGCGGAGCGGGCAAAAGGGGCGGTGGCGGAACAGATCCGGAGTGAATTGGAGGCAGATCCTCTCATCAAACTCGTTGAACCGAGTTCGAACCGCTCCGGCCTGTTGAAGCCGCATGGAACTTCGGGCGTTGATGTCGAAGTGTTGCCGAAAGTCTCGCTGAAAGAAGCGTATGGGGTGGACCGGAAGACCGGAAAACCGAGCAAAGTGCTGGCCGTCATCTTTGAGGCGACGATTACCACACAAGTCCCGCCGGCGACGTACACTGTCTCAGAGTCCGGCCATGCCTTGCGCAACCTGGAGGTCTCCAAGCGGTTTGCAAAGCAGGTCAAGCAGGTCATCCTCGAGAAGATCGGACCGAACATTCCGGCTCACTGAGCCCACGAATGCGCCCGCTTTGAAACAGCCCATCACGACCGAGCCGCCACGCTGCGGCATGGTTATCCGGTCGGCTCACTGTCGAGTTTGTGCCGCCTCGAATCCGTTCGAAAGCCGCTCGACAGGAAGCGTCCGGCTGCTCTATGGTTTAAGATCGACCGGCCGTCCATGTCATAATTGCGACGCTTCAGCGCGTGAACCGATGGCAAAGATACTCCCAGCCGATGCTCGAGTCACCATCACGGATACTCCGGACGGCCTACGTATCGTCATGCCCTGCCGACGTAGTTGGTTGGTGATTCTCTTCCTGGCCTTTTGGCTCTGTGGTTGGGCGGTGGCTGAAGTCATGGTCGCCATCCAGCTCTTGAACGGCGATGCTCCGCCGGAGGGAGAATTCTTCATGCTGGCATGGTTTGGAGTGTGGACGGTCGGTGGAACGCTCGCCATCTATGCCTGGTTGTGGCAGTTGCTGGGGAAGGAAATGGTCACCGTGCGTGGACAGACGTTCACCACTCGGCGTGATATCGCAGGCTTCGGTTTTGACAAGGAATACGACCTCCGGCAGATGCGGGATTTGCGCGTGGCATCGGTCGGATTCAGTCCGGTGGATTTCTCGTCCAGCTTGCAATTGTGGGGGGTCGGCGGCGGAGTGATCGCCTTCGAGTATGGGGCGAGAACCTACCGGTTTGGAGCCGGCCTAGACGAAACGGAAGCCAAGCAAATCGTGACGGCCGTCAAACAGCGCTGCCACATTCAGGAAACATCCTCCGCTAGAGGCCTGCTTTAGAAAGCCGCACTGCCACTGTGCCCTGAGAGATTGGGGATTCGGGCAGAGCCAGCCTATCTCGTGAGTCTCCCTGTAAGAAGGTGCGTTATCGTGCGACCAATCCGCCGGAGGTCGCAGGCACCGCAGTGTTGCCGCCCGACATTGCAACACCTCGGACAGGGAATTCGGAGAACTCGTGCATGCACGTCTCTACGGACACAGTGCATGGCCATTGGCCTGAGTACTGTATGGAAGCGGCCGGCCTTGGTCTCTTCATGATCTCCGCCGCGATCGTAACGGTTGCGTTTGAATATCCTCATTCACCTCTCCATGGCCTGGTCTCCGATCCGACGTTCAGACGGATTCTGATCGGACTTGCCATGGGGTTTACAGCAATCGGGCTGATCTACTCTCCATGGGGCAAGCGCTCCGGGGCCCATCTGAACCCGGCGGTCACCGTGACGTTTTTCCGGCTTGGGAAAATCGAGGGGCGAGACGCACTGGGTTATGTCGTGGCGCAGTTCGCCGGCGGTATCGTCGGCCTGTGGCTGGCGGCCCAGATTTTAGGTCCGGCAATCGAACATCCTGCCGTCAACTATGTAGTCACAATACCGGGAAGTGAGGGGACTGTGATCGCGTTTATCTCGGAAGCGCTGATCTCATTCGGGCTTATGCTGGTCGTCCTGACCGTCTCGAACCGGCCGTCGCTCAACCGCTGGACCGGAGTCTTCGCCGGAGCGCTCGTGGCGACGTACATTGCCGTGGAGGCGCCTCTGTCCGGCATGAGCATGAATCCCGCGCGCACGTTTGCTTCGGCACTTCCCGCACGGCTGTGGACCGATTATTGGCTCTATCTCATCGCTCCGCTCGGTGGAATGTTATCGGCGGCAGAATGTTACGTGCGGATCAACGGTATCCACCGGATCCTCTGCGCCAAGCTGCACCACCACAACAACGCCCGCTGCATCTTCCACTGCCGCTACATGACTTGAGCGCCGCGTCATTCGTCATCGTCAGACACGCCTTCGAAACGTATGCGCGTCCTCTGATGCTCGTGTTCTCAGCCATACGTTCCTCGAATGCATGTAAGGACTCACGGTGCCATTCGACTGACGGCCATGAAGATCATCCGATGGATCTCACAATTCAATCATCAACACATAAGGAGGGCGTGATGGGTAGTAAGTCTGTATCGAAGATGGGGTTTCTCTCCCTGGTCGCTGCGACCGGATTGTCGTTCGCAGCCAACGGCTTTGCGGCCGATATCCATACCACGAGCAAATTCGAGGGCGTGAAGGCCAACAGCGGGAACGCCACGCATGGTCGTTCCGGCAACAACGATACCTTGACCTGGTCCGAGGATTTCAAGATTCCTGACACGCCCGCGCCGCATTGGCAAGTGGTGGACACCAAGGGCAACGTGTATCTCTTGAATCGCCTCGTCATCAAAGGCGACAAGCAGAACCGCACGATCACCTTGCCGGTCCAGATCAACGACGTGGCCAAGGTCCAGATCTGGTGCGCCTATGCGGAAGTATTGTTGGGTGAGGCATCCTTTGCCAAACCGATCGTAACGGCGTCAGGCGAAGCTCGCGGGCATGGAATGAAGGCCGACAGCGGCATGAAGCATGACAGCATGGCGATGAGCCGATAATGTCGCCATTCGGGGAGGATCAGGGAGTGGTTGCTCCCTGGTCCATCCCGATGAAGGAGAGATGATGCAAACAAAGTTCTTGTGTGTGCTGACGATCGGGCTGGCATCGTTCTTCACGGAAGCCGGGGCGCAGTTAATCGAAAAGACCGCGTTGACGCTCGATGGCGCGAAGCAAGTGATGGCCGCGGCTGAGGCGAGGGCGAAGACCGAAGGGGCGAGGGTGGTGATCGCCGTGGTAGATGACGGAGGCAGTCTGTTGTTGTTGGAACGGCTGGACGATACACAGGTCGCCAGTGTGAATGTCGGGATTGATAAAGCCAGAACCGCCGCGATCTATCGCCGGCCCAGCAAGATATTCGAAGACCAAGTGAAGAACGGGCGTGTGTCGGCCCTCGCGCTACACGGGGCGGTGGCGTTGCAAGGCGGTGTGCCGATTACCGTGAATGGAAAAGTGATCGGGGCGATCGGTGTGAGTGGCGAAACTCCTCAACAAGACGAAGACATTGCAATCGCCGGCGCCGCTGTCGCCGCGTCGTTCACAAAATAGTAGCTGTCCGTCATCGGCTTTCAGCTTTGGGAAGCCTATTCAGAGTTGAAAGCTGATGCTGAATGCTGTCCGCTTGACGATAAGCAGAAGGAGATACGTCATGAAACTCACTGCGCCTGTCGCCGCAGCAGTCCTCATCATACTGCTGCACTCCATCGGCCATGCCGGCTCAGTTTCCGATAAACAAGGCCTGACGCTGGAGGGAGCGAAGAAGGTCGTCGCAGCGGCGGTGGCGGAAGCGAAGCGCGTCAATGCACCGGGTGGATCCATCGCGGTGGTGGATGAGGGGGGCAGTCTGCTGGCGATGGAGCGGCTGGACGGATCGTTCGCGGCCAGCGCGAATATTTCCATCGGCAAGGCGCGGACGGCAGCGCTCTTCAAGAAGCCCACGAAAGTATTTGAAGATGCGATCAAGGCTGGGCGCACGTCGATGATAACGCTGGGTGCCGATCTCCCCAATTTCACACCGCTGCAAGGCGGTGTTCCTCTCGAATGGGAAGGCAAGGTGGTTGGAGCGATCGGCGTGAGTGGAGCGGCCAGTGCTCAGCAGGACGAGGAGTTGGCTCTTGCCGGCGCCAAGTCGCTCGATTCGATGGAGGCAGCGGTGGTGGCGAGCGGCCATGTGCTGCCGGTGACCTACATCGAGAGCAAGGCGGTGAAAGCGGCCTTCGAAAAGGGCGCGGTACTGGTTGGGGAAGATGAAAGCATGATGCACGCGGAGCGGAACTACATGGTGCATGCCAGCCACCGCGACAAGGCCGGTGTGGTGGAGATTCACGAACTGGATACGGACATTGTCTATG
>CAYXKP010000095.1:0-16681 GCA_964465695.1 uncultured Nitrospira sp. | reverse complement strand
CCGAGAGAGTGTGCATTTCTCCCCGTAGATGGCGGGATGTCATCACACCCCGGGACGGGGATTATACGCCATGCTATGCTGCATCGCATGGGCTAGGGGATCATGCTGAGAGAAACTGAAGAGCAATCACTTAAAACGGCTCGGCGTATTTCCATCAGGTGTAAAACCTTGCAGGCGCTCGGTGCGGTACTCATCGCGGTCGGCCTCTTCGTCGATTGGCCACCTCCTCAGGCAGCCAACATCCCTGATACATCGTCATTCTTGGTCATTTTGGGCGGACTCATCGGTACTGCGGGACTCCTGGCTGCGTTTCGGCGAGAGTAGCATGTGTTTACCACGATGTGGAGCAGATCTACGAAGCGGACGATGAAGCAGGTTAACGATTCCCCGTTTGAAGCTGAACCGCGCTCACGCCATATGGACTGAAGAAGGCCAGCACCTTGTCGCCTACCTTAAACCGGCCACCGAGTTGAGTTTGATGGGTGAGATTTAAGATATGGAGCTGACCTTTGTCGTCTCGAATAACCATCGTCCCTGGAATACCGGCTGTGATGGAGACCACTTCTCCTTGCACGGGCGGAAGAGCAAGGGAAGAGTCGGGCATGTTGACTAGAGTCAGAGCCGAAAACAGAAGACCGCTCAAAACTCCAATTACAAGTCGGTACATGGCACTGCTTTCCTCGAATGACGGTGATTCACCACACGACCATCATGTGATGGATCAATGTAGCACATTCACTCTCCGCCATTTTACCAGGCTATTTGTCACTTAGGCACAGTGCCGTTGATCCGAAGCATGGGCACCTCCAACAAACGGCCCACATACGGTGCGCTATCCCGCCTTCCTCGCCGAACGCTGGAAAACACCCTGTATATGAGTGAGCTGTTTGTTTAGCATCAGCAATACCCCTCTTTCGAGGGAGATATTTTGAGGGATGTGTTCACCTACTCTTCCCGCTACGCTTGGTCTATCAGCCTGATGGGTACAAGCAAAGGAGTTCATTATGCAGAACAGGACAAATCCCATGCGACGCTATAGTCGCTTTCCGGTCAGCTGGCCATTGTTGTATGGAAACGAGGCATTTGTCGCAGAAGGAACGGTCTTGGATCTAACCGCTCTCGGATGGCGAGTGGCCGGATCGGTGCCCGTGGTACCCGGCATGGAATTGACCCTGCAGGTATCCGTCCCCGAACGATCCACACCGCTCTGTGTCCGTCGGGCGACCGTGCTGTGGGTACACGATCATGAATTCGCGATTGAAGCCCACGAGATGGCGACCGTGGATCAGGCTTGGGTCACCGAATTCCTCCGGCAAAAGCTCGGGCTCATGTGGATGTCACGAACCATTGACCGGAAGACCCCGCTTCAAACTGGAAACCAGGCGCCACGTGGTGAGACGACCCGGCCACAGCCTTCCGTTCCCTCCATGGATGACATTCTTGATAGGTTGCTTGCAATACAAGCCCCGGCGACGGCCCACTCTGCTGAACGATCATGGAATCATGATACCGACCGTCATGAGGACGTGTGCCATACTATCCATACCCGCGTGCCCCAGAAGACTTTGCACGAGGCACGCCGTCTCCTCCGCGGCATGGTCGTCATAAAAACGACTTGTGAAAGGATCGGTCGGGATCGAATCGCTGATAATTAGACTGGTCTCACACTTCTCTAACAGAAGCACCCCTAGCCGGCTCATCCCTATAGAGCTCGCTTCGCAGACTCGAAATCTTAATCAGTTTGTGTTCGACAGTCTGAACCAAGCACTGACCTATGGTTTGTCCTAGGTGTGGATTCGGTCAGAACGAAATATGTATAGGGTATAGCAATTAGACAAAATGTCTCCAGGTCAACTAGAGGAGGGTACATCAATGAAAAGCTCGCAAACATGCGGACTACTTTTCGCAATACTCGCCTTGTCCGGCTGTATGACAGACGCCACCATCGAGCTGACGAAAGCTCCCTTCGATGCAACTACGGCGGTGACTGGTGGGACATCGAACGCCATAGGGGAACTGCTGGAGCCAACGAAGAAGTTTCTATCGAGCACGACTCCGGGGGCAGCCGCCATTGATCGTCTCACACGTGCCAGAGAGAAGACCGAGCTCTTTGTGGGCTATTCCTATGAGCACTTGCGGGCGGAAACCGCCCGAGGATCCGGGGAACACGTCGTTTCCCTCGCTGTCCTGGCAGGCATTCCTTCCGATCGTCACGCTCAATTCCAGGAGAAAATGCGCGATACCTATTCGACGATCTTTAACGAGTCCCTTCCGCCCCGCGAAGCGAAGCTTCGCCTTGTGAATGCGGCGTGGTCGGAAGGATTTGGAAGACTGGAAACCGACGCGATTAAACACCAAGAAACAGGCATCTCCGATATTGATCTGAAGCTCGGCAAGCCCAGGCAATCGATTTCGCTCATATCGCAGCGCTGATGTCCATGAGGGACAGAATGGAAAATCTGGACTGTGGGGAAATTCAAGAAAGGAGGTCCATAAAATGGCAACGACCCGAATGGTTGTACTGTGTAGCCTCTTGCTATCCGCAGGCTTAACGAACGGAGTTCAAGCAGGTCAACCAGGTTCGCTATTCATGTGCGCTTTGTGGAAGTGAACGCTACCGTCTTGTCTTAACCGCCGAAGCGTTGAACGATCGCGTCGGCCTGATACTCCGGTGCGGCAACTGCAATGCCTCCCAAGAGGTGAATGAAGGGATACAGATTCCCAGCTACACCTGAGAGCGCGCTCCTCTGATGGTAATGCCTTATGTCTAAGCGGTGCATTCTCCATAGTGCGCCCGATTGAGGCGGACGGAACCCTCCCATCATTACTGTGAATCCATAATACGCCATAAGGAAATGGTGGGGGCCGCGTGCGACATCGTTCACTGAATCCGCAAGACAGTCAGTGTACTGCGCCTCTCATTCTGTGCCGCCTCTTCTGCGGAATTGCGCGTGACAAACGGGGGCCGTATGCAAAGAGACACAAGAGGGCCGCGAAGCTGTACACTCACAATCCAACGAGCCCTCTCATGTACAGCTCTCTGGTTCGGCCTTGTCATCATCATGTCCGGGCTGAGTCATGCGGAATCAGGTCCGGAAGAGCCCACTCCGATGGAGGAACCCACTCCGCATGCGGGGCGAGAATTTCGCACGAAACTTTTCGGACAGGAGATATATGTCGCGCCGAGAGATCGCCGCTCCGTCACAGCCGCAAGCTTTGGGTTGCAGTGGATCCCGGAAGGCCCGGCCCAGCTTGAATTGCTTCCCTTCGGAGCGCTCTATGTGTGGCGAAACTGGGATGATGACAACCGCCGACTCCGTGGAGCCATTTCGGGCGTCGTCAATGACCTGAGTTACTCGATCGGGCTTCGGACGTATCCGAATTGGACCGTGCTTTTTACCTTGAACAACTTCATCGCACCACTGGGACGGTCCGAGTATGTTGAAGGGCAGCGTATTCTCGACACGGAGATTGAATGGAGTTACATCTTCGGCGGTGTGGGAATAGGATACCGTCTTCCGATACATCCGTTCAGACAAGACAGCGCCGTCAATCTCTTCGTGACCTATGAGCCGGGGTACCGGTGGTTTAAGGAGACCGACCGTACCTCGCCTCAGTATGGCGTCCCTAGCGACACCTATGAAGGCCGCATTCACTTCAAGGCCCGCATCGATGCCATGACCCGCAACCTCATGGAGTTGCCACACGAAGGGGTGACGCTGGGGGGCGATGTCATCCATGGACATCGGGCCAAGTGGGCCGCTTGGGGCGGCCCTCCGTTCGACACACCCGATTTCAAAGAGGAGCGCACGTACCTGGCACTGAGCGGATACGTAATGGCGGCTTCGGGGCTGCCGTTCATCAACAGTATGAAACACCGTCTGGTGTCGAGCCTTCACGCCGGGATCGGGAAGGACCTCGATCGGTTTTCGACATTCCGGCTTCCCGGACGACCGACAGGCTACGAATGGGACGCCGTCGCTTTACCGATGATCCACGGCGTGGCATTCAATGAACTCTTTCCCAGGCACTATGCGATTACCAATGTGCAGTACCGATATGAAGCCCTCTTCTTTCTTTATCCCTATGTAGAAGCCGGCTTTGCGTTCGTCGATCGCCCGCGCTTTACGGCAGAGGGTCGGATCAAACAGTCGACGGACTCTATGCCCACCGTGGGTATCGGGATTGTTTCCGGCGCCCCCTGGCGATCACAAATCGAACTGAACTACACCTATAACTTTGGAATCTTCCGCGATTCGGATGGAGGGTCGCCCGCCAGAGGCGGCCACGGTATGTTCTTGTTCTGGTCGAAGGAATTGGGATCCAGCTCGGGAGGATAGGGATGTGCCAGAATCCATCTATGGTCCTTCCTAGTAGGAAGATCTCGGTCTACTCATCAGAATTGTTTTTTCTACGAAGAAGGACTCCATGCCACAAAGAGTCACAAGCGCCGATGTGCGGCAGTGATTCTTAAAGATTCATGCGTATGTGTCCATGTTGCTGAGGCGACAAAAATAAAGACGACAGTAACACAAATGTAACCTCGGTATGGGACATTCACGTTTAGTTTACTGAGCAATTTCCGTCTATCATCACATGCTTGATTGGGATGCAAACGGCAACTATGTCGTTCGTAACGATGAAAAATGATAGGTCGTTTCAACAAGATTCACTTCGGCAGCCGGATGGCGTCTGCTCATGCTTCTGTCCGAGGAAGACACTACACCGAGTAATTTCTTGCGAGAGGATGCTGGAGGCGAGAGGAAATGATAATGCCCGACTATAAGCGTCGCAAAATCGAATTGACTCCAAGACGAGAACGCGATGGGACGTGGCGTTGTCCGTATCGCATCATTGAATTCAGACAAACCTGTTGGGGATACCGGAAAGGCTGTCCAGACGGCAGTTTTGCGTCCCGTGAAGAGGCGGCGGCGGCGGCGCTGAAAGAGGCGAAACGTATCGTTGATTCACTCGAGCCCCACGTTCCGCTGTCTGAACTCCGCTCTCGCGGGAATAAACCGAGCAGGCTGATGATCTATTTCGTTCAGAGCCTATTCCATATCGGCAATGTAGTCCAACGCAGCATGTTCTTCTTTCCAAATTGGCGTAAGATATATAGCACCATTACGTTCTCCGCTTCGTCACGAAGGTAGCTCCCGTATCCCGCTTGACGCCATACCAATCATCGCGTTGTTCCTGTTCACCGATGGAACCGTTTACGATGGTTGCAGACGGTTCCATCGGTTCGCCCAAGAGGTCTAGGTTACGGATGCTGACCTTTTTTGTAGACAATAACAGCCGCCACCACCAACCCTAGAATCGCCGCACCGAATGTCAGCCAATTTGCATCCATGATATCCCCCCTTTCGTATCCAATAGATAGACAAATCGTATCTGCGGAAGATGAAGAAGCAGGTAAGAAGCCATGAAGAAAGACTCATGAGACATCGCGTCACCCTCTCGGTTGGCTTTGAGGTGGACGGACGTTCGGTGATTCTCCGAGCTGATCGCCTCCATAACCACCGTTATCACGGCAAGCGCACGCAGCCTCCAGCTCCATTCTGGCTCAAGCCAGGGCATTCACTAGTCTGCGCCATGTTACCCGTCATGCTAAGAAACGATTATATTTCCAACCAATGGAACACCGCGGAGGGCGACATGAAAACCAGCACCACGTTCCTTGTTCCAATCTTCTTGATGGTTGTAACTTCCTGCGGTCCAACCACCGATACCGTTGTAGCCCCATTCGAACTGACCAGCGACTTCACGTCTAGCACGTCACCCGGCAACAGCGCCCTCACCAGTCCCGCCAAAGCTCGCCAACGATTGGAACGGTTTGTGGCCTATGCCTACGATAGCGTGAGTAGCGATATTGCACAGGGGCATGGCGAATATCTGCACTCGCTGACAGTGCTCGCCGGGGTTCCGACCGACGCGCAGGCATCATTCCAAGCCGAGATGCAGGACCGCTATGCCACGATATACAATCTTGGTTTATCGCGCAAAGACACCACGGCGCTCATCGTAGCTCGGGCCTGGTCAGCCGGCTACGGAAGGACCAACTGGCACAACTCTCCCAAGACGAACGGCTCATGAGCGGACTTTAGCGGGGTTGCGCAGGTTAGATCCACCACACTGGGAAGCGGGTTAAGCTGGCCCAACGGAGTACTTTGGAGAGGCTAGACGATGACCGGTAGACCTGATATAGGAAGGCTCATTATGCTGTTACGAACGAAGCATTTTGAGCTGGAGATTGCCAAGTTTCTATATCTCCGGGCACCGTGGCTCGGCGCAATCTATATCGGCCCTGATTCCGGGCATGGGTGTATCGTGCGTTACAGTCCACAGCAGCTTGATCATTTAGGATATGTCGAGATGGCAAGGCGAACTTTGCGAATGCGGTAGCGCTTGGATTGGGGATTCAAACCGGAGCGAATCGTAGCCGCATATTTAATATGAATACTATTGCCAGAACAGACACATGATGATGAAGCTCCTTCAAGCCATTTCCATCACAGCACTGTTCCTACTGATCAAGCGTCTCGTGGTACGGAAACCTCCATCGCGGCCGTACCGACTCCCGGAGCACGAGTGGTCTAAGATTCGTGGATACAGACGCCCTTCTTAAGTCGGCGACCCGGTCCGCTCTCCCACGGTGAAAAAGCCGCTGTCTCCCCCACTAAGCTGCGCTTAGTTGCCCCCGGACCCTGAGCCACCCGAGCCGGACCCGCCCGAAGCTCCTGTGGTCCCTGTTCCTGAGCCGGTGCCCGTACCGGCGCCCCCAGATTTGTCGTATCCTTTCACATCAGGGGCAGCATCCGCTCCTCCAGGAGCGTGTTTGTTCAGTTGTTTGAAGTCAGCGTCTCCTTCCCCCTTCTTCTGACTCTCCAACTTTGACTTGGTGGTTGTTTTGTCGCGCATTTGTTGCTGATCGGACTTGCTGCCCTTCGTTTCGTTTGCGGCAGCCGTTTCCACGGCGGAAAGGAATCCCGCTAAACTGATCGCGACCATCAGGGCATACGAAACATGATTCCGTTGCATGGGGTGTCTCCTTGTTCAAGAGGTTTCATTTCACCCTAACGGATAGTGAAGGGACGTGATACTAGGAGGGGACATAGCGGCTAAACCCTAGCAAAATCGAAACGAAAGACGAGAGGCAGTCGCAAGAGGTGGACGATAGAAGTTGGGTGAGAACCGACCCGCGTTGTGCAGAGAGAATTTTACTCGCTGCACAAACTCTGCTATATCACACATATACGATCACAATTTTTGAAATCGAAGGGAGGTGGGGGTGCTCATGGCAACGAAGAAAGCAGCGAAGAAGCCTGCCAAGAAGGCGGCGAAGAAGAAGTAGTGGTCGACCATGAGGAGGCGTCGGCCACGTCGCCTCCTCACCATCCCGCCTCTTTGGTTTTCCTCAGACCCACACCGTATCGCACGCCGTCCCTGTCCGATTGGATATTTACTCGGCAATGCTCCCGAGAGAACCCACGTCGCTGACGAAAGCTCCCTTCACTGACCAGCCCGCATGGAATCGGCGACGGTGTCCGGATGCAACGGTTATAAAAGAGGGCGGGACGACTGGCAGGCCGAGATCATAACAACGGGGGCGGCGCGGCAATAGAAAGGGGAGGTGATGGCCACATCACCTCCCCCTCTTCCTTAGCACCAGGAGAGACTCCACAGCGTAAAGAAAGCAGCAGGTGAATCTTAGCATGAACCTCCTCCCGAGAATAGAATATAGATATGAATATAATCAATGACTTGAGAGGTTTCTCTCTGGCGAGACAACATGGCAGGTCATGGTTATGGATATTCCAATAAGCGAGGCTACGCTCATTGAGATCCAACGACCGGACGGTAATTGCGAGATCGATGAGGTCCACCATGCGGGAGTCCCATCACCTGAATGAATCGATGGGGTAGGATTTGACAGGTAGCTTGGGGGCCGCTGATGCTTCAATTCTTATAAGATGGAAAAGACCCTCTGGAGCCGCTGCTTTGGCTCTATCAATCGCTTCCTCTGGAAAGGGCGCCACGTAGGCTTGTTTCGTGAGAATGTCGATGACGATATATTGCCCTCCGTGTTCTTTTTCGCAGGTGGCCTGAAACCGTTCCTTGTAAATATGCTCGCCTCTATCGACAACGGCTTGAGCGCTGGAGTAATTAGTCCGCGCGATCATGAATGCCATGTTAACCCTCGCCCTGTTTCTCTACCTACTCGCTCTTACCCTAGGGAGGACATCCATGAGAATATGGTCCAGCAGGGATGGCGGATGACAGGGATGACGAGAGTGCTCCAGCCAGGCAGCTTGCTGCACTCGCCGACGACAGGTTGTATATAGGCGCATCATGATCACATCGACCTTCTGCCTGCTTCCAGGGATAGGACGCACGACGGAACGACGGCTGTGGCAAGAAGGGATCACCACCTGGTCGCATTTTCTCGCCGCGTCGTCCATTCCTCGTCTGAGCGCAGGCCGGAAGGCGCTGTATGACGAGACTATCTTGGAAGCACAAATCAATTATGCTCACGACAATGCGCGCTACTTTGGTGTGGCCTTGCCGCAGCGGGAGCAGTGGAGACTCTACGAATGGCTGCGTGGACGCGCCGTGTATCTGGACATCGAAACGGACTCCTATGGACAGATCACCGTCGTGGGGTGCTACGGCCATGGTCGTTTCACCTCATTCGTTCGAGGCGAGTCCCTGGTTGCGCGGGACTTGGCGGAGGAACTGTCACGATACGATCTCTTGGTGACGTTTTGCGGGGCGACGTTTGATGTGCCGATGTTGCTCGCGCAATACCCCGGCCTCCCTTTGGACCACCCCCATATAGACCTGTGTGTTCTAGGACGACAACTGGGCTACCGAGGGGGACTGAAGGCGATTGAAGCGCAATTGGACATTCCTCGTGCGGTAGATCTGCAGGGCTTAAGTGGTCATGATGCGGTGCTGCTGTGGAATCGATGGCGGCATAGCCATGATGAGAACGCGAGAGCGCGACTGCTCGGCTACAATGAAGCCGATTGCGTGAATTTGGAGCGGCTGGCCGATACGTTCTACAGTGAGATGGTTCGTCAGCTGCAGGTCGATGGGTCCATAATGCTTTGAAAGACAAACCGTGGTTCAGCTATACGCGCTTAGATCGAGAGCGGGGGATTTTCCTAGTACCAGCCGGGGCATAACGGCGCTATGGTAACTACAGAACAGCGCGGTGGACATTTTGAACGAGTAGCGGAAACGTTACCCGACACAGAGTGAAAGAAGCTGTGCTGTTCGACTAAGCTCCGCCCTTGAAAGAGGACGGAGCTTTCTTTTTGGTATGGCGGAGCAATTCTGTCGATCCATTCTGCTCGTCATCTCGAGCGGTTGCGTTCACGGACATCACGTTAGGGGATGAAGGATGCGCGCTGAACTTATTTTCCTCGCATATGGAGTGGTGTGGGCGCTCGCTCTCCTTCTATTTTGCCTACTGACCGTTTAACGTGCTTGCGGTGACCTTGGACGGCTTTTGATGAGAAGGCCCGGTCTGGTTCAGGAGTCGGATGGTCTTGCTGGCAACCAGGCCTTCCAGTCCAATTTCGCGAATAGAACGACCAATGCAAGCATGAAGGCTTGCGTGACGACAAAATATCCCCCGAGATAGGCAACGACCGATCCGACATCGAAAACGGCCATGTGCGCGACCTCCGTAGCCATGATCACCCAAAAACTATAGGTCAGAAACCGGCCTAAAAAAGATGCCGCAGCCACCGGGGCCAGGGGCAAAGACGTGAGTCCATAGGCGATAAACAGCGTGTTCGATGGCAAGGGGCTACAGGTATAGGCGAGGACGGCGCCGAACGTCATCGCGCGGTGTCTTTCCAATCGATCTTTCACGAGATCAATATTCGCTTTGGTGCCGGCGCTCAACCAGCGTTGCCTGACCAGAAAAAAGGCCAGTTTCGCAAGGACCAGTCTCCCTGCGGTGGCCGCTGTTGCAGCCACGAGCGCGGTGAGCCAAGGATTTGCCTCTGGTCTGGACAATGCAATCGCAGAGACGAGCATCCACGTCGGTGGTGCGAAGGCAGGTAGGCTATTAAGTACAAAGATGATCGCAAAGAGAGACAGGATCGTCATCGTTCCATGAGAGCGCTACACCCTTCGAGGCCGCATCCATTATGGCATTTATGGCGGTGACGTGAACGGTCATTAATCAGGTAAACCAGTAGATTCCACAGGCTTCACACATGCCTGCATCGACACATGCACTGGCATCAAATAATTATAGAAGATTGTACGAAGAATGACGGTGCCATTCATAGGCCGAGAATGCAGCCTTATCTATACTTTGGATTACGTTGGATTCATCTCAATACCATTGAGGTTCGAAGGAGGTTCCGGATGGGGGCCAAGTCGGATAACTCTCACGGGTTATGGCCGTAGGAAAATGTTGTGCTAGTGCCGGCTTGCCAGCCATGGCATGGCATGGCGCCATCAAGCTAGAATCGACACCTTTGGCTACCCCTACTAAACTAAGATTCAAACTTTTACCAGTGCCAAGACCTGTTTTGTTTATGGTAGATTGCGTCATGGTGCAGAGAGCCCTGTATACATGCGGTTCTTCATGTCGGACAAGAGGCGTAACACCCCTCATCCTGGTGCTTTGCATCTGTGTGGTGACACAGATGCTTGGTGCACCAGTAACGTTGATTGGTTTACTGAACGAGGATGTGCTCACCAAATCCGAGCCCGTTTCCGAAGACTTTTCTACTCTATCCACGTTGCCTGAGCCTGGGCAGCCTCGCCTTCTTAGCTTGATTATCCAATTTCGTTCCAGATCACAGCTTCCGATACTACCCGTGTCAGTGTTTCGTCCCCCCCTAGCCTAATTTTTTCAGCGCCATAGCATCACGAAGTCGCTCACTCAGTCCCATCTATCTGTAGCGCGGCTCTCCCCGCAATGGTGAGCCTGAATGGGCAAGCAACGTTGACCGTTCTCATGTATCTGACCTGTCGCTGGAGGCAGGTCGGTCGACAGATAGCAAGTATGGGACGATCCTGTGTGGTACTTATTACTAGGATAACCCATTAGGAACTTTCGTTGGATCAAGGCATCGTTAAAAGCGAGGAATACCATGATCAAAGTGAAGCAATCGAATGGGTTTTCGCGTACTAGCGCCCCTAAATATCCGCGTATTGGGGTGTCCTCAGCCAACATCTCGTACCGGTCGGAAGACTTCCAAAAGAAGGTCGCAGAGGAGATAGCGCACATGCGCCGCAATGACCTCCCGGTGGACGAGTCGAAGGATTTTGACGACGTGCATTTTCATGATCATATAATACTGGAGCCCGATGATTCCCAGCCCCTCACGGTAGAACCACCCTTGACCTTATCAAAGATCTGTTCTCAACTCACAGCCGTTGAGCGGCTCTGGCTGGCCCGGATGGTCAAGGCGCATGGCAAAGAGCTGGTACTCGCTCGGTGGCCGGCCTACGAAATCCACATTAACTACGTTCGGTACCTTCGTTAAATTCCAACGAACGTGCCTAATAGATGAGCGGTAAGAACGGAGGCTGCGCTGCAAGCACGCTTAATATCGTCCTGGCGTGAGAGGCGGTGGCATAGATCCGTTGCCATGGTTCGGGCCGCGAAACAGGGTGGCATTGACGGAACCGTTGAGCGCTTGCCGAAGGGTACGAATCATTGCTCTCGGCAACTGTTCGAGAGCTGGCAGAACGGAGCATTGGTGAATGACAGAAAGTGGCGCTCGCCTCGGCCATCCTGCACGACTCGTAAATTTTTATTCTGGATGAGCCTTCGAGTGCATGATGTCAAGGCGGAAGCGGAGTTCTTCGAACGGCTTCATGAGCTTGCTAAGGAACGCACGTCGATTTTGATCAGCCAACCGACTCTCCATCGTCAAAATGGTGGACCGAATCTTCATTATGGATCAGAGCAAATTGTGGAACAACGGACACAATGAATTGATGGCGCAGCAAGGACTCTACACAGCCTGTTTTTCTACCGGTCCGGCATTACAGTAGTTCCGGACAACTACAATAATTAAGGGCAATCGTATGAAAATTTTCATTAGCTCTCTAATCACTGGCATGGAAGATTATCGCGCGGCGGCCCGAGAAGCCGTGGAGGCATTGGGCTATAAGGCCGTCATGGACGAACAATTTACTGCAAAACCGCAGACGTCGCGGTTGCTTGCTTGGACGGCTTAAGACGGTCCCGGCTGATGCTTCTCCTCCTAGGTGCCGATTACGGCCTGAAAAAAAAGTGACTTGTCGGCGACACATGAAGAATATCGGGATGCAAAGGGTCACCGACCAGTCATGGCCCTTGTCCGTTCTGGATGTAACACCCGACCCTGCTCAAACAGAATTCATTAAAGAATTTAGATATGCAAAGCAGGGCTGTATTGCGGGGGCTTTTCCACACCACATGACTTACGAATTGAAATCATTCGCGCCATTCATGCTTGGCAACTTCAAATGTTGCGTGGTTGTTTGATACGAAGGCGCTGATTGAATGGGCGGCGTTGAGGCGAATCTTCAGTACGGATGGCATTTAATCTCTCCGGTGCTTATTTATCGAGGTAAACCCCAATGAGCCTCTCGGCTCCTTTACCAGCTACCGGATACAACCTCGCCCTCTTCCATAATCGTTTCTGATCACTTCAGATCAGAACGGAACCATTTCCACCGGCATGAGCACCCGTGTAGGAGTCGCTCTGCCACAGCGTCATGAAAGGTAAATATGAAGGCCACCTGCTTAACCATCGCTGAACTCGCCGACGTGATTCCAGGCGGGAATTACAAGCGGTGAACCGTGCTGCAACCCCGCGCCGAAAGGTATCTTCCCCAGCCCAGTTTCTTGAGATCAGCTGAAGGTAGAGGCGACTACGAATAAAGCGAGTGGGGTGGATGACGGGTTTCGAACCCGCGACCTCCGGATCCACAATCCGGCGCTCTAACCAGCTGAGCTACACCCACCACGAGGATTGCGAAAGAAAGATCTTAGCAAAGAGCCGATTGCGGTCGCAACTCGCTGGAAACACTATTCGTTATTCGTGAATCTCACGGTGAACCACTCTTCATATTCCCGGTTGACGGTGAACGTTTCACGATTCACGATTTCATGTTCCTATCCTCGTGCATCAAAGGCGGCTTGCATCTCGGCAAGAATAGCGGCCACCGTCGCCGGCGGATCCGCGGCATCACGGATGGGACGCCCAATCACGAGATAATCGGCACCCGACTCGATGGTATGGGTGGGAGTCGTCGATCTCGCATGATCGTCTACCCCTTTGCCGAGCGGCCGTACGCCCGGCGTCACAATCGTGAACCGAGGCCCGATTTTCTGACGGATGGCTGCGGCTTCTTCTCCGGATGCCACGACACCATCACAGCCCACCTCCGAAGCGAGCAAGGCCCTGGCTGTGACCAGGTCTTGCACGGTCCGCTGTATTCCCATTTCCCGGAGATCGTTGCCGTCGAAGTTTGTCAGCACGGTCACAGCCAGCAGCTTCAGAGACGATCCCTCCCGCCCCTGCACAGCCGCCGTGAGCGCCTTGCGGTTCGCATGAACGGTTAAGAACTCCACCCCCATCGCCGCGACCCGACTCGTCGCACGGCGGACGGTCTCTTCGATATCGAGAAACTTCAGATCGAGAAACACCCGCATGCCCCGCTCCACAATCCGCTTGACCATCTCCGGACCTGCCGCGGTGTAGAGCTCCAGCCCGACCTTGACGAAGGAAATGTGTCCTTGGAGTCGGTCCAAGAGCCGATCTGCTTCCGCCGCCGACGGCAGATCCAATGCGAAGATGAGTCGGTCGCGTGCCGCAATCTTTACCATACCCTTGCTCCTTTTCCGGAGCCGATCCTTGACGATCGGCGGCACTCCGTGATAGAAACCGTTTTTCTTTTTATAGGAGTCATCTATGCCACCCGTTCATAAATCGACGATTCGACGAGCTCGCCAAGCCGACCGGCGCCATGAGCGAAATCGCGCCACGTTCAACACCGTCAAGACGCTTATCAAGCGGGTTCAGACCGCTGTGGCCGAAAAGAAGACGGATGAAGCGAAGACCAGCTTGGAGGCCGCCGCCTCGGCGATCGGAAAAGCCGTTTCGAAAGGTATCCTTCATCGCAATACGGCCTCCCGCCGAATTTCACGTTTGACTCTTCGCGTCAATGCCCTGTCGGGTTCCGGCGCTTAATCGTCCGCACGTTCGACACGACCCGCGCAGGAATCCGCTTCGGTGAGGCCGGAGGACGAGGAGGCGGTGCACTTCCCCGGCCGGCAGTGTCCTCACACAGCTTCAGCAACAGACGCTCCAGCACGATTTTCGGAGAACTCCCGCTTCCTCCCTTGAGTTTCCCATCCACGTCGAGAAACAGACGCAACGCCGCTTGAAGATGCGTCTCGGAAAACCGATCAAGGAACGCGCGGACCTTCCATGGGTCCATGCGCAAGCTTCGAGCCGCCTCGCCTTCACGGCCGCCGGTGGCCAGCATCTCTTTGGCTTTCCAGAGACGGCGATACTGCCAGGCGAGAGAACCGAGGATCCGAAGCGGGGCCTCTCCTGCTTCCATGTTGCGAGCCAGGATGGACAGCGCTCGTCCCCGACGCCCCTCCGCAATGGCGAGAGTCCAATCAAACACCGAGGCGCCCGGATCCATGCCCCGCAGCAAGTAGACGTCGTCGGCACTGACGGGCCGATCGGGAGGTACATATGAAGCCAACTTCTCCAACTCTCGGCGCACGCCATAGAGTGATGCCACACACGACTCTTGCAGTACATGCGCCGCCGCTTCCTCCAGGCGAAGCCCAACCCGTTCCGCTTCACGGGCGATCCACGAAGGGAGGTGGGCGTCACGGGGAGGTGAACAATCGACGATGACAGCCGCTCGCGTCAGGGCCTGGGAAAACTTCAGTCGGCCGTCCAACTTCGGGCTCACGAATATCAGCGTCGTGGATTCTACCGGCTTGGTCACACAATCGAGAAGGGTCTCGCTTTCCCGAGCGGTCAGTTTCTCCGCGGCCTTCACGATGACCACGCGACGCTCTGCGAAAACCGGCACAGCGGTCACGCTGTTCCGAATATCGATGCCGCTGGCTTCATCTCCATAGAACAGTTCGCAATTGAATTCGTCCCCTTCACCGCCAAGGGCGGCGCGCTTGATGGCGGCCAATGCGGAATCCCGCAGAAGGTCTTCTTCCCCTACGACCAGATACAGAGACCCGGGTCCCTGCTGTGTCAACGCCGACTCGAGCTGGACAAGACTCATGGTAGCTGCCATTGGTCCGGGTTTTCCATCCTAGCGAGACACAGGGGCCGGGGAAGAGACCGGCTTCATGAGCGCGCCCGTCTCGAGCTGTAACAGAAAACGTGCCGCCAGGTCGGCGGCCACAAGCCGGCCCGCCTGCTCGATCGCTCGGTTCTGCAGCGCGCGATTAAACTGAAGGTCGGTCGTAATGAAGTACTCCGACGCCCCTTTGACGACTTGACTCCAGACCACCTTTCCCGACCGGACGTCTTCCACTCGAGCCAAGACGACCACTTCGGTTCTGCTCTCCAACGTTGCCGTCGTCGAAAAGCTGAGCGTCGGCACGATCACCGATAGAATCTGCCCGGTCAGCACCAGATCCGCCGCTTCGGAATCAGGCACGACCTGCGCCCCGCTGCCGGTGGAGAATTCTTCGCGGAGGTAGTTGGTGTATCGCGTTTCCAGATTCGGCTCAAAACTTCCGTTGATCAATGTCCGGATGACGAGCCGTGGCGGCGGCTCTCGGGAAGCAGCCGTGGCGGCTCCTCCGATGGTCGGGCCGGCTCCTTCCACCCGGAATTGGTAGCCGCAGGCGGCGAGCGCCGAACCGACGAGTGCCGACACGAGAGCGGTGAGAATAAAAAAGAACGGCCCTTTCCCCTCTCGGATCCTGCCCGCCGTGACCTCAGCACTCCGCACTCCGCACTCCCCTAGATCACAAAGTTGAGCAACTTCTTTTCGACGTAGATCACCTTTTTCGGCTCTTTATCGTGGAGCCACTCCGCCGCCTCTTCGCGAGCCAACCGTTCGATCGTGTCGCGTGACATGTCGACCGCGACGTCCAGTTTGGCCCGCAGCCTCCCGTTGACCTGAATCGGAATGGTCATGCGCTCGCTCACCGTCAGCGCCGGATCGAAGGCCGGCCAAGGCTGCCGCGACACGCTGGGCCGGTGCCCCAGCACGCTCCAGAGTTCTTCGGCGACATGAGGCGCGAACGGCGAAAGCAACAAGACGAACGGCTCGATCACCGATCGAGACCGTTGCTGCGCCTTCGTCATCTCGTTGGTAAAGATCATCATTTGCGAGATGGCCGTATTGAACCGGAGGCCTTCGATGTCCTCCGTGACCTTTTTGATGGTCTGATGCAGCAGACGCTGGTGGTCCAGGCTCGGGGCGGTCGGCACGATGGCGGTCGACAGTCGGCCGTGCTCATCGACCATCAGCCGCCAGACCCGTTCCAAAAACCGGGTCACTCCCTCAACGCCCCTGGTGCTCCAAGGCTTCATCGCCTCGAGCGGTCCCATAAACATCTCATAAAGCCGCACCGCATCCGCGCCGAACTGATCGATCATCTCGTCGGGATTGACGACGTTGCCGCGTGACTTCGACATCTTCTGATTGTCTTCTCCCAAGA
>CAYXKP010000094.1:0-16739 GCA_964465695.1 uncultured Nitrospira sp. | reverse complement strand
AACGCGACGGGCGACAAGGTCGATTCCTTCCACGTCGCGCTGCAGCTGCAGTACTAAGCAGCTCAGGTAAAACAGGAAGGTCTCTTCTCTGACGAGAGCCGGAATCCAGGAATGGGTTCCGGCTCTTCATTTTTGTCCTACCAACACGCGCTCCATACGCATAGAACGGAGTGCGAATAGGAGTTGGGAGAGTTACACGAGCACAAGACCTGCGTTACGGACCCTTTTCCACGAAGCAGTGGCCAGGAAGGCGTTGAACTCCGATTTCTTGCCGGGAAACCGTTCACATGCCTCCCGCATATGTGGATAGGTCTGAAGTGCCCGTCTTGGAGCGGCGTCGATGAGCAATTGGTCCAACCATCTCGCTTCTGGTTCCGGAAGCGTGATGATATGATTCTTGTGAGAGCCGCCCACTGCCAGTTGTAATTTCCTCCCGATCGGTTTTCGAGTCACTGCACTTCCCAGCCAAACCAACCGCCGTTCCAAGTCGGAATGGTCATCGATCGTCCGTTTCTTGAGCAGGCGTCTGAGCCATGAGGAGGGTACAGCAGCCCGAGGAACCTCATCATCGAACCATTGACGTACATCGAGGTCGAGCCCGCGTCGTTCAAGGTAGTTGAGAAGCGATCGTCGTAGCCCTTCACCTATCCAGGCCGGCGTTTCCCCATGGCCATCGTGATGCAGGAGATCATTCTCCGCGAAGCCGCGAAATTCCGGCCCCAGAATGCGCAAACCATGGGTGGCGGGATTCAGTCCTACAGGGCTGTGAGCGGTGGCTGTAAAGCGGTGCCAAAAGGCTGATTGCAGGAGATCCGCGGCGACAAGCTGGCGGACTCGTTCCAATGAATCGAGGGTTTCCTGAATCGTTTCGGATGGACAACCATACATGAGATAGGCATGGATCAGGATGCCGGCCTCTTTGAATCCGGCTGCGACCAGCGCGGTTTGATCGACGGTGATGCCCTTTTTCATCTGATCCAATAAACGGTCTGAAGCAGCTTCAAGCCCTGCAGTCACGGCGATGCAGCCGGAAGCAGCGAGAAGGCGGCAAAGGTCCGGTGAAAAAGCGGCTTCAAAGCGGATATTACCCCACCATGTGATATCGATCCGCCGCTCCAAGAGTGCAAGGGCCAGCGATTTCAATGCCGATGGTGGTGCAGCCTCATCCACGAAGTGAAACCCACTCCGGCCCGTCTCGGCCACGAGTTGCTGAATCTGCCGAACGAGCCGTTCGGTCGGTGTCGTCTCGTATCGACTGATGTAATTCAGCCCTATATCGCAGAACGTACATTGCTTCCAATAGCAGCCGTGTGCCACGGTGAGCTTATTCCAATGACCTTCCGACCAGAGCCGATGCATCGGATTGGTGCTGTCGAGAATGGTCAGGTAACGATCCAACTCCAGGCCGCGGTAGGTCGGGCAACCGATGTCGTTCATCGTGAAGTCCGGCGACAGGGGATCATCGGCATAGACGACGCGGTCATCTTGGCGATACATCGTTCGACACAGCGATCGGCGGGGACGCACACCGTAAATATGCTCAACGAGGGAGAGGAGCGGGCGTTCACCGTCGTCGAACGTGATGAAGTCGACATAGTCGAACACTCGAGGGTCCGTGATTCGACGCAATTCCGTGTTCACATAGCCGCCGCCGATCGCCACAGGCAGATCAGGATGGCGCTGCTTAAGGGCCTTCGCGATGAGGAAAGCACCATAGAGATTACCAGGGAACGGTATGGAGAGACCGACCAGCGATGGATTGACGCGGTTGTAGTGCAGCCAGAACGATTCCAACAGCCACTCATCAATGAGACTCGGTGGCTCCGCTAGTGCAGCGGCAATTTGGTCGAATGACGAGGCGCTGCGTCCGATATGTTCGGCATATCGGCTCAAGGCGAAGTGCGGAGTAATAGTGGCTTGCACCAAATCGGCGAGATCTTCAAGGAAGAACGTCGCCCATTGCTTCGCCCTATCACTCACTGATACCGAGCGAGCGAACGTCCGACGACCCCGAAATCGGGGGCCCTGGGGCAACACTCCAGATTGAATCAAACGAGAGGCAATGTCGGGGGCTTTGCCCTGCAAGAAGGCGATGACCGGTTCGATCATTTCCACGTAGGTGTGCTCGTTCCTCATCATGCCGAGGGCCTCTTTGGGGAGGCAGCTTTCCCGTCCGTGCAGCTGTCCAAAGACATTTTGTAGCCCCTCCGCACTGAATAAACGCAACACCATCTCGATGCCTAAGTCGGCTTGCTGGGTCTCGATCCCGCGAGACTGAAGAAAGCCCGTCAGATAGGCGGTGGATGGGTAGGGAGTATTCAGCTGGGTCAAGGGCGGGATCACTAATAAGACGGCAGGGTCAGCCATGGTTTCGACATAGCATACAGATCGGCGGGAAAGCTACGCCTCGGAAAGCATCAGCCTGCAGGAGTGCATTGTTAGATATCGAACGAATCCCACAATAACCGGTGTTGCTGCGGAGACTATTGAATGGTGTGACCGATGACGTGGTCGGCTATTTCTTTATGTCGAGGATACTGCCGAGCAAAGCGTCTCCCGCCCGCAAGGTTTGGAGATTCGCTTCAAAGCTGCGTTGAGCCAGAATCTGCTGCACCGCTTCCTCACCCAGATCGACGTTTGAGAGCTCGACCATGGTCTGATTACCGCCAGTGTCGCGAAGAACGGTGGGGCCCGACGAGTCGTCTTTCTCAACGACAGGGAGAACCCCGCCGCTTGGGATTTCCACGAACTCGGTTTTAGATTTCTTGAACCCGTCGGTATTGACGTTAGCGACATTGTGCGCAACGACCTCAATCTGCTTGGCGAAGGCGGTCAGACCAGAGAGTGCGGTGTGTATGGCGGAAATCATAGACTCCTCCTCGAACAGTCTATTATGCCCCGTCGTGAATCTTATCGGTTCGTATAGGAAGAACTTAAGCGGAAGAGTCGTCTGTACATCAACCGACATCTATGAGCTGTATTCCCTACCATACTTCAAAGATCGCCTATATCGGTACTACAGGCGGACCGCCGTTCGGCCGATAGATGGAGAACGAAGGTCATCCATACCCTGTCGTCATGCCTGCCTTTAATAAAACAACTCCCGCATCCCGATCCAAAATCCGGCAATCACGCCTACCTCTAGGAGAGGATACCAGCCTTATTCTGGAAGTCGTCCCGGATGCCATTTTTTTCTTAGACCACGACAATCTTATTCTCTTACTGAATCCTGCGGCACAGCAACTCGTCGGTCAGGCACGCGATGCTGTCGGACTGGGGTTTCACGACCTTCTTGGATGTCTCACGCCGGGCGAGAGTGAGACGGCCCAGTGCCCCTTCATCCGGATGATCAACACCGGTGAGCGTGTCGTGATTCCGTCCCAATTTTGGACTCGAGGGGATGGTACACAGTTTGAGCTGTCGCTTTCATTCTGGCCGAGAACACAACAAGGCGTGTCAGTCGGTGGTGTCGTCGTGGTTCGAGATCTGACCGAGATCATGGAGATTCAGCGGGATGTGCAACGAGCAGCGCGGCTGGCCGAGGATGCGCCGAATCCCATTGTAGAGTTCGACGCCTCGGGCGCCATGCTGTATGCCAACACCGGCATGCTGAATGTGATGGCTCAATGCGGACTGCTCGAAGCCGGAATCGAAGTGATGTTCCCGGCCGCTCTGCCGAGCATGCTGCGGGAATGTCTTGCAGCCAATTCCACGCTGTTGGAGGTGGAACATGTCGTGGCGGACCGGGTGATCGCTTGGTCGTTCTTTCCTCTAAGGGATTTAAAGTTGGTCCGTACGTATGGACTTGATATCACGTCAGATGTGGCCTTGCGTCGTGCGAAAGAAGCAGCTGAAGAATCTGCTCGGGCTAAGGGAACATTTCTCGCCACGATGAGCCATGAACTTCGAACTCCAATGAACGGAGTGCTCGGATGCACGCAGCTTCTCAAGGATATGTCGTTGACCGACCAGCAGCGCGAGCTGATAGAGACGATGCATCGGTCGGCGGAGACGTTATTGACCTTGGTGAACGACATTCTTGATTTTTCAAAAATTGAAGCCGGCAAGATGACCCTGGAGGTGGCCAACGTCAATCTGCGCTCGCTGATCCGCGATGTCGCGACGTTGGCGGAGGGATTGGCTGCTCCCAAAGGTCTTACGATTTCGGTGAAGATCGATGACGATGTCCCGGAAGAGTTTCGAGGCGATCCGATCAGGCTGAGGCAGATTCTCTTCAATCTGGTAGGAAATGCCATCAAGTTCACCAAGCATGGAGGCATTACGATCGTCATCGCGGTAAAGCGGGATGCGATCGACGATCCGGACGTCGTAGTTTTGCAGTGGAGCGTGCAAGACACAGGCATCGGATTGACTCCTGATCAACAAGCTCATCTATTTAAGGCGTATGCACAAGCCGATGCTTCCACCGCGAGACGATTTGGGGGAACGGGTCTCGGCCTCATGATCTGCCGTCAGCTCGTCGAGTTGATGGGAGGGACCATCGCGGTCGACAGCGTATGGGGTCAGGGCAGCACGTTTACTTATACCACCAACCTCCACCCGGCCATACAGCGGGATCCCGCAGCCTCTTCGCGAAGCCAGGATCATCACAGTGCGGGAGAGTCGGTGGGACCGCTGCACGTTCTGGTTGCTGATGACAATGAAATCAATCAGGTGGTCGCCTGTAAATTCTTACAGAAACTCGGCTGTCAAGTCGAAGTTGCTCGCACGGGTTGTGAAGCGGTGGAGGCCATCACTCGAACGGCATATGACGTCGTGTTGATGGATTGTGAGATGCCCGAGATGGACGGCTATGAAGCCACCCGTGAAGTTCGCCGCCGCGAGGAAGGGACACTGAACCATTTGCCGATCATCGCCCTCACCGGTCATACGTCCGACGAAGAAGTTCAGAAGTGTCGCCGGGCCGGTATGGATCGGGTCGTGACGAAGCCGGTAACACTGACGGTACTCCGTGCGAATCTTCACGAATTGATGCGCAAAGCCGACATCTGATTGAGTCGTGCAGAGGGTATCCGGTTCTTTGCCGGGGGTAGACTCTGCCGGGCCACTTCGGTACAGTGAGCGGCATGAACGCCGGTTCCGCGTCCGATCGATTTCTGCTCTACAGTGATTTTAACTGTCCCTTCTGCTACGCGCTGCACGAGCGACTGCACGATTTGAGTCTGCTCGGCCGGTGCGAGTGGCGTGGAGTGCAGCATGCACCTCAGTTGCCCCGACCCATGAAACCATGGAGCGGATCGTTGGAGGCCGAACTGCGGCATGAAGTCGAGATGGTGCAGCGACTGGCACCGGGGTTGCCGATCGCGTTGCCGCCCGGGAAACCGAATACTCTGCCCGCGATTCAACAAGCGGTTGCATTGCTACGAAAGGACGTTCCGTACGGGATGGGCTTTATTCAACGGACGTATCGCGCGTTCTGGTGCGACGGTCGAGACATTTCCGATCCATCGGTCTTGAAGGGGCTGGCGGGAGAGCGTTTTACCGAAGACACCGACGGACAGAACCAGACTATCGCGCAGAAATGGGAAACCGCTTGGCATGCGACGGGTCAAAATGGAGTTCCACTTCTTGTGTCTCCGGACGGGGACCTGTTGGTAGGTTGTGTGCCTCAGGAACAGGTCCGACAGTTCTTCATGTGACAGATCGACCTGGGCCGATCCGCAGTGGTCAGAGACGATCAGGGAATGTCAGTTCGGCGACCGCAGATTTATCACAGTCCCCTTTGCCCAATTCGGTCAGTCGTCGATATTGCTTGAGCGTCGACCGCGCAAGAGGCAGCGACAGACCCACCCCTTCAGCCAAGTCGAGCGCGATGGCCGAGTCTTTGGCGGCGTGGGCCGCCGAAAAGTAACAGTCGTGTACACGCAGCTGCATGTCTTCTCCATCGGTTTCCAATACTCGCGAAGCCGCTCCGGTCTGGCTGAATACTTCACGCAGGAGTGTCAGATCGATTCCCAATGCCTTTCCCAATCCAAGCCCCTCGGCCAACGCGGCGGTATTGCTGTTCATCACCATGTTGACCAGCGCTTTGACTTTTGCCGCTTCTCCAGCCGGGCCGATATATCGTATGGTCGTGCCGAGGGCTTCGAGCATCGGGCGGACCCGATTGAAGACCTCCGACTTACCCCCGCACATCAGATAGAGGGTGCCCTGGCGCGCTTGAGTAATGCTGCCGGCCATGCAGGCTTCAAGGGCCGAGCCACCATGCCGTTCCACCGCCTGCTCGATGTCGACGTGAAGCTTCGGCGTAAGAGTCGCGCAGTTGACGAACAGCCGGTCTTTCGCGTGAGCCAGTAGACTGACCCGGTCCTGCTCCGCATAAATTTCCCGCATCGCGGCGTCGTCCGATACCACCGTAACGACGATATCCGATGTTTCAGCGACGCGCCCCGGTGATGCGGCTGCTTCCGAGCGCAGTTCGCTCGCCAAAGATTTCGCCGCTTCGGCATGGCGGTCTTGAACCGCCGCAATGTGGTACCCCAGTTCATTTAGGCGCCTCGCCATATTGGCACCCATCCGACCTACACCGACGAACCCGATGCGCGATTTGGTGTCTGCCATAAGAGAACGTCCTTTCCGAAGCTATACGACCAAAGATGTGGGCTAAAGCAGACGGTCTTCCGGCGGTTCAGAGTGAAATTTGGTCCATCGGAGGGTGCTCTTCCCGTCGGTCGTGGTAAATCCATGGTCATGGAAGGCGATGACGCTGACGCGTTGCTGCCGTTTGTGAACAGGTTGGAGTTGTGGAATCCCGTCTTTGGTTTGCACGGTCCCGCGGAGTGTCTCGACAATCAGCAAGTCGGTGGCGGCGGAGGGTTTGATCGCCCACACGAAGGCGGCGGATCCTCCGGCATAGGTGCCCGATCCCTCCCATTGGCCGACGAGATCGGGATCGACGGTCTTGAGTTGGAAGATCGGTACGCTGGTAGCTTCGCGTCGGAGTTGCCACAGTTCGGCCGGAACGCGCGTGGGAGGCTGGTCGGTCGAAAGCCTGGCCCAGGTTGCCTGCACACTGCCGGTGCTGACGAACGAGTTCGGCGTTGCTTTTCGGTAGGTCCCTTTCCATCCAAGGCCTTTGAATGTGTTTGCCCGTTCGAGGGACCACAGACCGGCTTCCGCATTCAAGACACCGTCAAACTGCATCATCGAGGAGAGGGACCATTTCAGGTTCGGATGAATGACGAGAAGCATGTCACGCTGAGTCGTTCCTTGTCCCAAATGCGTATGCCAGGTTCCTACCAGGCTCGTCTGATCAAACGACGTCGCTTTCTTTGGCCCGACTTGAGGGCCTGAAGGGGCGGGAAGCTTGTGTGTGAGCGTCGCAGCGGCCGGCGCAACAACGGTCTCACTGTGCGTGTCTCGGGCCGAGGCGGAGCTGGGAGCGGACGTGGAGGGGGGAAAGAGCTGCGGTCGAGGAGGCTCCGTACCGGCTTGCCGCGGTCCTGGCCAATTGCGTAACCGATTCGCCGAGGTGTTTCTGGTGAGTTGAAGAGACAGTGACGGTCACAAACGTGTCGTTATGCATGAAGGTCAATCGGGACAGGGTCGGGGACGAATCGATTCTCACCGCTCCATCACCCAGGCCGGGAATGAGATGACTGTCACGGCGCAGACGCTCCTTATTGAACCATGCCCGTGCCTCCTTACCGGGTGTTTGATTGAGCTGGACCGTGACGGCATTTCCTTCATTGCGGCGAGCTTTGAATAGGCAGGTGGTCGGCTCGGCCAAAATTCCTTCCTGAACCGGTTCTCCGAGCGCCCGCTCTGCGTCTGCAGCGGTCATCATCGAACAAGGGGATGTTTTCGAGCTGAATAGGCCGGACGACTCACTGCATGAAAGAAACAAGAAAGCCAATCCGGGAACTATGTACGGTCGCGCGCGGAGCAGCATTTGCACCGTAGCCTCCATAAGCCGTGGAGGCGAATTGTACCGCGGATGAGCCGCCGGCTGCCAGCCGTGCTTGGCCTGCCGTGCCATGTGTGCGAGCGAGAGCGGGTGTCACAAGATTTGAGCCATCAGCCGGCCACGAACTTCAGTGCGACGCCGTTGATGCAGTAACGAAGGCCGGTAGGCCTCGGCCCATCTTTAAACACGTGGCCTTGGTGGCCCTCACATCGTGCACAGTGGACTTCCGTTCTCGGCACGAAAAGTTTGAAATCGGTTCGAGTCTCGATCACCCGTGGATCGATCGGCTGCCAAAAACTGGGCCATCCGGTACGGCTGTCGAACTTGTGCTCCGACGAAAAGAGGGGCAAGTCGCAACCGGCGCAATGGTAAATTCCGGATTGGTGGTTATCATGCAGCGGATTGACGAACGGTCTCTCGGTATCTTCATGCCGCAAGACACGATAGGCGGCGGCCGGCAGCTGTTTCTTCCATTCTTCATCGGTCTTCGTGATTTTGACGATGGGATCGATCTGAACATTCGGCGGCATCGGGATTCTCCTTTATCTCTGTCTGATCGCTTTTTGGTCGGACGGTCGCCTGAAGTCTTACAGGGTTCCTCAAGAGGCCGCGCCACGCTCTACGATAAATAAATGGTACGGTTCAGGGACCCGGAATGCAAGGGCTCGAAGAGGCCCTATGTGCGAAGCACGGCGACTGTATTGATCGGCCCCGGCATGTCGACGTAACGGCAGCTATTGCCGAAACAGATATCAGGAAGATCACCTCGTCCGATCTCGTGAGCAGTCAGAGCCATGCCGCATCACCATGCCCACAAGTCTCGAACGGGCTTCGTTGTACGCAAGGTCAAAATAGTTGTCTGTCACTCATTCGAAGGGACGCTACGAAGCAGTTTCCACATTCGCCTGAACGACGGATGGGGCTCCGTCAATTCCGGGTGAGAGAGGTCGATCTGGACGTCATAGAGCGAGGTGTTCACGTTCTGGATCTGGACGACCGGGTACCAACATTCATACCGTTGCTCCCAGCAGTCGCGATACGCCAGCCGCAGATAACATCGGCTCAACGACTTCGTGCGGATTGGCGCATCCGAGTTCAGGACGATGGGAATAGCGTGACGCTGATATCGAGAGCCTTTGGGATACATGCTTTTGACCGCAAAATGTCCCTCCCATCCCGCCAGTTGAACTATACAATCATGAGCGACTCCATGGCCCACGTTTTCCACCTGGGGCGTCAGCGTGATCACCTCTCCTGCGTTCATGGCTGACATGTTGGTTATGCGGAGAGCCGGTCGATGCCGTTGAAACTCGCGCGTAACCTTGCCTGCGAATCGATACAGTGCGAAAACGCCCATGCCGCTGAGGAGAAGTACAACAAGCAGTGCGATCAGCCAAGACCAGTCCATGAAGAAATGCCCTACAAGCCGCGTCTTTCGGTTGGAAACTGAGAAACCCTACGTGGAGGAGAGGCGGGTGTCAACCGACAGGCGGGGCGCAGGAGTCTTGATCATAGGGGCCGGCTGCGTTTCGCTCGGACAAGCTCTGAGACCGGAAAACCCAGCTGTTGCGCTGTGTCGACCAAACGTCGGTAGGCAGCGCCGTCGAGGTGTGGGCTCCGGGATAGAATCCAGAGATAGCGGCGGTCCGGTGTGCCGACAAGAGCCGTCCGGTAATCGGGATCGAGATCGATGATCCAGTAGTTGCCTTCTCGGGATGGGCCGACAAGCCGCGCGAAGAAATTGTCGAATGTGACGGCCAGCCTGGCCTTCGTATTCGTATCCACCACGGTTGCGATACCGTCGACCTGATCGAGCCCGCCGGTATCGGTCACGCATTCATTGTGCACGCCGATCTTGCCGTCAGGACGAACTGTATAGACGGCCTTTGAGTCGATGCAGTGGCGCTGAAACCACATGGGTAATCGCGCCATCTCATACCAAGTCCCCGCGTAGCGGACGAGATCGACCGAGGCGACAGTTGAAAGGGGCTGTCGCGTTTCCACTCCCGCGCACCCAGCCATCATAAGCGCGCTCATGCTCACGAACATCACGATGCCTGTCTTCATGGCCGACTCCTTGTAATAATCACGACGTTGCCGTCCTCAGGACCGCATCGAACTTCTGGACGCAGGTGAAAACGAAAGTATAGGAGTTATTGTGCGCTGGGAAAGGAAAACACTCAATGCCCGTTCGTCGTGCCGTACGCGCGATCATGGCTCTGTATCATACATGTGCCGGTTTGTGGATGGCCCACACCAGGGCGCCGATCCATCCGATCACCGTCCAGCCCAGTGCTAAATTCAGGGCGAAGATTGCAAAACGGTTTTCCTGGTTGCGTGCCGAGGCGACGAAGGTCGGGATGAAGTAGACCAGGAGAGCTCCCGGTGTCTGCACACTGAAATTTCCAAAATCCGGCATGGTCCCTCACGGTAGATGGTCGACCTGGCATGACTCAGAAGGATCGCATGGGATACCTGCGGCCGAAATAACAAGCTTCCCTCGTTGTAGAATCCTTCTCTGTACGGAATAACTGCCCGCTCGCTTTGCCGGTCTCCCGATGGAGCCTGGCCTCCCACCGTCGCTCAGTGAAATTGCGGCGCGCGCAGATACGCTTTCAGTTCCTCCGAATAATATTGAACGATTCTTCGCTCTTCAGGAGATAACGACGTGTTGCGAAAGAGAACCGGAGAGGAAAGGATGGTTTCACAGGAATGGATGAATCGATGGATTTCCTTGCGTAATGGAGAGAATGGACTGCTGGAAGCCGACATAAGACACTGCCTTTCTTACAAGGTGTCGGCGGTAGGCCCTCCAGAACCCGTCGGCAAGATGTATGTGGCGGTTAGCCTCTTCAGGCTAGACCAATCAAATGTAAAGCACGGTTCATAGGGCTAGGCGTAGAGGCGCTTTATGGCTGCTTGCCTTTCTTGTAGACGAAGACAGCCGCCACTACCAACCCAAGAATCACCCCACTAAATGTCAGCCAATTTGGATCCATGATGTCGCCTCCCGTGTATCGCTGAACACGCAAAACTGTCTGGGATCGAGCGGCGGAGACTGAGGAATCGGTCACGCCGAGGAAGAACCAGGAAGCGCAAGAGACAGGACAGCCGCCGAAGCTTCATACCGGACATCATTACCCTGGGCGCAATGAGCATAAGAGTCAAGCACTATAATCCAGATCCGGGCGCTGCTGGAGAATCACCAAACAATACCGAACGTACCCTTAATAACGCTTGACTCCGGTGTCGAATGCGATCAGGGTGATGGTATGAAGTAGTGAACCACGTCGACTGTCCTAATCTCCCGCGCATTTTCTCCCGACTCCGGCGCGTCTGATTCCTCAATCTCTGCCGTTTCTTCGAAGAAAGACCGTCATTCAGTTCAACGAGGCACTATGCGATTTGGAAATAGAGGGTTGGTGTCTTCGTCGCCTGGGCGCACGAAACGCGCCGATGATGATATGAGGAGAAATCATGATAAGAACGACCACTACAAAAGGGACAGTCGTAGTTGGGATGCTGGTGCTGCTCGCGGCACTTTTGAAATGCGTAATCCCATTTGCTCAAGCAGAGGATTCGCACGTGAAAGGAACCATGATCGTGCCTCGGATAGAAGAGCTGGTTGTTACGAATAGGGAAGCTATTGTAATGGCCCCAGGGGCCGCTGAGGATACGCTCAAGGCATGCATGGCCAGAATTCCAAAGCTGGCCAGTGTCGGCCAGCACATGTTGGCTGAACAAAGTTGTGTGGGTGAAGAGAAGACGAGGAAAGCGATGCGATCGTCCCCGAATTTTTGAGATGCGTATTCAACGAGATCCTCACATGTTGGATGCAGTGATGGATGAACAGAAGCAAACGATCAAATTCGTAAGTGATAAAAGGCGAGGTGATGAACATGTATCAGATTTATAGCCTGCTGACCATTGTGGCGCTTTTGTGGGGTATCACGATCTGGGCGTCGATCCCGGAGGAAGAGAACAAGACACGGTCTTGATGAGCGGATTCGTCCGGCTGACAAGGGAAGGGCGGATGAAGATACATGATACTGAGAGGTGGTTGTCTATGGCAGTGCAATAGCCCTGCTTTATGAGGACAGCATCCCCATGTAAGGAGAAATATGGACAGCGCGGCCGCAACCAGTAGACAGAGCCCAACAAACCGATGGTCCTTCTTGGACAGTGTCCTGAGTAACAAGACGATCAGCATGATGGAATCCCTTGACGGATTGGGTTACATCACGACGGGTATGAGTTTCCTGACTGTCAGCATCGTGATGTTTGCCCGTGCCTGGTATGTCTTCGTGATCGGCGTGGGATCGGACGCGGTTCTCGCAGTCCTCGGCTTGGTGCATGATCTCTTATTGGTCATCATCTTGTTGGAGCTGTTTAGGACCACGGTCAATTTCGTGAAGACCAGAGTAATTACCTTGGAACCGTTCCTGTATATCTGCGTCATTGCGTCGACGCGGCGCATCCTTACAACCGGATCTCAAATTTCGTATATGGATGAGCTAACCGATGCGGTGTTCAACAGATATCTCATGGATCTTGGTGCGAACGTGCTCGTCGTCGTGGTGTTGATTGTGGCGGTCTATGTCTCACGGCGGGCATCACTGCCGGCCATGACAGAAAGGACCGTGGGGGCTCTGGGAAATGGGCCCAAGGGCGATAGAACAGAGCCGTGTGCGCAAGCAACTGACGGACACGTGAGGTTCAAAAAAGAATATGCATGATGCCGAGGGACAGAGTTGCAAGCGCTATCATAGGTTTCCCGGCGTGTATCAAGCTGATTAGAGAGAGAACCAATAGGAGGGCGTCATGCGCTGTTTACGTTGCCAAGGGCTTTTGATTGCCGTTCAAATGAGAGACACGCATGGGGCCGATCCGGTATCCGGCTGGCGCTGCCTGCTCTGTGGTGCGGCGACTGACCCAGGGATTGAGGCAAATCAAAGAACGCAAAGTCAACCGATTCGGAACCGTGCGCGCCCCCCTGGGTCGCCCACAGCAAAGCCTGGGAAACAATGTGCGTGAGGTGCAGTAGCATCGAGTGAGGAGGAAGTATGAGCAAGTGGCGTGATTTTCCACGCGAGATGGCAACGGAGCTTTTTTTGCTCGCGTATACGATTGCGTGGGGTTGTGCGCTATTTGCGACTTTCCTTCTGACGAGTTAGCAAGGTGCCACACGTGAATACTTTACTGGTGTCTCTCCTCTTATCCTCCTTCCCCTTAACTTTTAACTACTGAATCAAGTTAAGGATCCCCTATAGTCAGAAGTAAAAGTTCGAGCCGATCTGGTTAGGAACCTGCCTGCCCAGTTATGAGGGAATCTGGGAAAGGACTTTACCGAAGGCTAGCGGGCGGCTAGTCGTCGGTGCCGGTCTTGGGGGTAGTCGGAAACTCACTCATCCAGGGGATGCGGCTTGTGTCGGGAGGAAGAAGCTTACTTGCATGCTTCGGATAAAGCCGTTTCTTGAAGCTTTTCCCTTTGTGTTTGCCAGTGGAGCCTGGCTTGGCATGCTTCTTTGGTGGCATATGAATCATTATATCAGGGAACGTGCCCTTGGACGTGCATTTTCCTAGAAATTGCGGCGTATTCAACAATTGCCTCATGGGTAATTCCCAATCGTAAGTGGTATAGCAAGTCACAAGTCTAATGGGAGGCAAGTTTTCTTAGCTCTAGGTCATGCGAGAGCTCCTCTTGGATTTGATGGACGGCTTCGGACAAGGCCCGATTGAGGAAAGTACCTGGAGGAAGATCCGCTTTAGTCGGAGTGAAGGTTTCGTTGAAGCTTGATTTGCCCGTATAGGTACTGAGGATCTCGCCCGTAGATTTTAAGACGAATAGCGTCAGATGGACCTCCCCGCTGCTGACGTGCGTTTTCAACCGAAGCAGCTGTGCTATTTTTCCGCCGTATGGAACCGCCTCCTTGATCGTGGCCCAACTCTGAGGTCGATAGCGTTCATGGAAGGCAGTGATTCGCCCGGACAGGATGACATCGGGATTGGGGTGGAATCTGGTGATTCGTGAAAACATCCCTGCCGTATCGAGTTCCGTGAGGAGTTCGTCTTCGACTCGACGGGTAAGCTCACCTGGTTCAACCCTTTCTACCGCGGGTGCGTCCAGGCCGAATGTTTCCTTTCCCGACAACAAGGCATGCGTCGGGTAGAGATTATGAAACTCGGCTATCGCATCGATGGTCGGGCCGGCCTTGGAGAGCGTGATATTCGGGACATACTTCTGCTCCCCACCACATCCCCCGGCGAGGATCATCGACATGAGTAGACAAGGAAAAACAATTCGGTTCATGGATCAGTACCATTCATGTTTCACCGTGATTCAGGGTGTGGTGTTTCCGCCGCCTGAAGTTCATCGTAGAACAACACACTTATGAAGATACTCTCGCGTACCCTAGCGCATTGATAACCATCGCGTGGAACTGGTTAAAAGACATCCCGCTCGCATCTATCACCTTCCTACTAAGGATCACGAGAAAGGCGAACCGATGGAGTGCCTAACCTTGGATGATCAAGCCAGTCTGTCTGATGTTTTGACTGGTACAGCGCTACCTATTGTATGCGAGGCTGACCTTGCAGAAAGGTTGAAAAAATTGCTGGAGAATGTATGGCGGAGGCGGCGAGATGTGAACTCGCGGATGGGTTACCCCATCTCCGGCTTTCAAGACCAATCTGAGCCTTTCTGGACTGGTTTCAGACGACGAGAAATACATCGAATGAGCAAAGGGAGGGAGCCTCATCACGGGAGTGGAAGTGCTTAAGCGGCCCTACGACTGTCGGCCAGAGCGAAGAGTTTATCCGTTATTGCGATGTTCTCTTTGATCTTTTTCGCGAGGGTTAGGCCTTTTGCAGTGAGCTGTAGCCTGGCCAATTTTCTATTCGCATGGCGCTGTGGCTTGCGGATCCATCTTTGTCTCTGAATATGCTGAACGGCCTTGATCACGGAGAGGTCCGGAAGACAGAGCGCCGAAGCAATCTCCATCACCTCGCACTGAGGATGCCGGTCAACATAGAGCAACATACTGGCCTGCAGAGGAGAGACGCCGAGCGGGTGCAAGCGATGACGGAAAAGGCCCTGAAGACGGAGCACGGTTTCGAGGGAGGAAGGCTTACTGTTGTGGCTTTGGAACGATTTCACAGAGGGAGTATAGCTGAAGATCGTAGAACCGGAAAGGAATAGCCACAACTCTCGTAAGCTTTGTTCTGGGCCCCACCATTTGCCACCATGATTGGCGCCCCGGGATGAACTGAACAAGAAGCGTTTCATGGAAAATAGCGGAATTTTATGCCCGGACTGTGGAGAACCAATGACTGAAGTTATAACGCATGCTCTTAAGTGGAGTGTCGTTGTTTACCGGGTATACATTTCTGTGAGTGACTGTTAGCCCGAAATCCTACTCCTCGTTTATGCTGGCGTGGGTCGTCAGGTATCCAGGGGCCAAGGAAGGATTTCTGGAAAATCCGTCAGTGCCCATTTATGCGGCTAGCCTGTTTTGGTCTTGATGACTAACCACGGGATACGGCTGGTATCGGGAAGTTGTTTCTGAGGTCTCCTGTCGAAGTTCCTGAAACCGGCTGGCTTACTGTAGCGGTCACTTCGACTTGATGGTTTTCGACGAACGAGACTCGATGCAGAGTTCTTTGAAGGCATGTGTCATTATACCCGGTCACAACCCTAGAATTAAATATGTATGCACTCGAAATGTACTCAATTCGGTTACGGGGACTAACGCCCGGATGGCTCGGCGGTCTTTCCTGTAACGACCGCTGAAACGCCGCCGGGCTCACCATATCGGTAAACCACCGCAGAAGAGTGACTTAAGGGCTATCCTAGTATCAACCTCGTGATGAATACGATAAATGAAAGCTGGAACAGCTCCTCCCTGTTCCATTACGTCCTCCCAAAGCTCCGTCTTGAAAAAAGGCGGAGCTTACCTCTACCGTGTGTTAATCCTCCTTTCAAATTACTTGGAAATTACTTGAATGGAACATTCCCTTTAAATGCCGGCCATAGTCGGCAAAAAGAAAGCCTAAGCAGGCAGGACAAAAGGCCTATCTCTAACGTTCCAACATTTGAGGCTGGCGCGACTTCCGCTATGCGCTTTCCTAGTACCCTGTTCATGACGAAGCCTTTCGCATCATGTGCGCATTTCGTGCCTCTCCCAAGGTTTTTGTCCGCCACATATCTAAGGGGCGCTGACCTAACTGGTTCCACAGCCCGGATGGGTGCAGACACAAGTAGCCCCCTCGGTGCGAGCATTGCGGCATTCGTCTGAGCAGAATTCCTTTCCCACTTCAGCGACACAGGTACACGGCGGATGAGCACATTTTTTCTATCCATGGTCTCTCCTAACTAGGCCTAAGCGCATTCGAACTAGCCACAGGCACTATCAACTACCACCTCCTGTTGGTAGTCAACATCCTCTCACAGGACTCCATGAATCTGGAGCTGGGGAGACACCTCGGCATCTGAGATCTTTGCCGTCCTATGCCTTTTCCCAGTAGGGAGCGCCCACAGGCTTTGCTAGGCTCTGACCGCAGAGTGAATGTTACGCCCACACAGACATTGTTCTTTAGCGTTGGAGGAGGATCGAACGTATGAACAACAAAAATCATTACAGTCGGGATACGGGAGACGCCATGCGCTGGTCCGCGTTGATCGCAGGAGCGTTGATAGGGGCCGGGGTTGCCCTGCTGGTTGCGCCTCAGCGGGGCACCGAGTTGCGCAGCAAGCTACGGGACTATGCCGATCGCGCGAAGGATGAACTAATGGAAGAAGGGCGAGCAGTATGGG
>CAYXKP010000093.1:0-16764 GCA_964465695.1 uncultured Nitrospira sp. | reverse complement strand
GGATTGACGACGTTGCCGCGTGACTTCGACATCTTCTGATTGTCTTCTCCCAAGACGATGCCCTGATGCACCAGCTTCAGGAACGGCTCGGGCGTGCTCGTCACACCGATATCGAACAGGACTTTATGCCAGAACCGAGCATACAGAAGATGCAGAACGGCATGCTCGCTGCCCCCGATGTAGAGATCCACGGGCATCCAATAACGCTCCTTCGTCGGGTCGACGAGCTGCGTTGCATTCTTGGGATCGATGAATCTGAGGTAGTACCAGCAAGACCCGGCCCACTGGGGCATGGTATTGCTTTCACGCCGAGCCGGCTTACCGGTGGCAGGATCGATCGCCGTCATCCACGAATTCAAGTTGGCCAGTGGACTCTCCCCGGTACCGGACGGCTTGAAGCTGCCGGTCTCCGGTAAGACCAACGGCAACTGCTCTTCCGGAAGCGCACGGGCTTCTCCATCGGCCCATACGACCGGGAACGGTTCGCCCCAATACCGCTGTCGGGCGAAGAGCCAATCGCGCAGTTTGTAGTTGACCGCCCTTGTTCCTTTGCCCTGTCTCGCCAGCCATTCAGTGATTTTTGGAATCGCTTCAGACGGCGTAAGCCCGTTAATGGAGAAGCTGCCGTCGCCGGTCGCTGAATTCACGACCCTGCCGATATCCGTGTCGGTAAAGGCCGCTTCCTGCACATTCCCGCCTGCGATCACCTCGCGGACAGGCAGATGATAGCGACGCGCGAACGCCCAGTCCCGCTCGTCGTGCGCCGGCACCGCCATGATCGCGCCGGTCCCGTAGCTCATCAGTACGTAATCGGCTATCCAAATCGGCAACCGCTCGCGGTTCACCGGATTGACGGCATAGCCGCCGGTAAATACGCCGCTCTTTTCCTTTTCCAGCTCCTGTCGTTGCAGATCGCTTTTCTTCGCCGTGGCTTCACGATAGGCCTGGACGGCAGCTTTGTGCTCTCCAGTCGCGACCACGTCGACAATCGGGTGTTCCGGCGCCAAGACCATGTACGTCGCGCCGAACAGCGTGTCCGGTCTGGTGGTGAACACACGGATCGCGCCTTGTCGATCGGCCAGTGAAAAATCGACCTCCGCCCCGATCGAACGGCCGATCCAATTTTTCTGCATCTCGAGCGTGCTGGCGGGCCAGTCGACGAGTTTCAAATCCTCGAGCAATCGATCGGCATAGGCGGTGATTTTGAGCACCCATTGCCGCATCGGCTTGCGAATGACGTCGAACCCGCCGACTTCGCTCTTACCGTCGACGATTTCTTCATTCGCCAGCACCGTACCGAGGGCCGGACACCAATTCACCGGCACTTCCGCGACGTAGGCCAGTCCCCGTTCGAAGAGCTTGAGGAAGATCCATTGTGTCCAGCGATAGTACTCCGGATCGGTGGTGCTGAATTCCCGCTCCCAATCATACGAAAGCCCCACCCGCTTCATCTGGCGCTTAAAAGTGGCGATGTTTTCGGCTGTCGTCATGGCGGGATGTATCCCGGTTTTGACCGCATACTGTTCGGCCGGCAGACCGAACGCATCCCAACCCATCGGATGCAGCACGTTGAACCCACGCATCCGTTTGTAACGTGAGACGATATCGGTGGCGGTGTACCCTTCAAGATGACCGACGTGGAGGCCGGAGCCGGACGGATACGGGAACATGTCCAGGCAATAAAACTTGGGCTTCGAGAGGTCGTCGGAGGCGTTGAATGGGCGATGCTGTTCCCAATAGGCCTGCCATTTCGCTTCGATGGCGTGATGGTCGTACGTCTTGCTCATGGTGTCGATGAATATGATCGACGGGCTTGCACACCCGCACAAGGACGGAGGACTCTATCACAGACCGTATGGAGCAACAATCGGTAAGAACTCTCGGAACGGAACCCATGGCTGATCACACCTCGATCAGCCGGCGGACGTTCAACCAGGCTGGGGAAAAATTCGGTCGATCCCACAGTACAGAGAGATTTGTCCTTGCAGTACCGATACCGGGGAGGCCGTGCCCGTGAGAACACCGGTGGCGGACGTTTTCACATCCTGCTAGAAATGATATCCGACCCCGAAGACAAAATGATGCAGCTGGGAGAGTGCGTTGATGCCGAAGTGATTCACGTTGGCCTGTCCGGCCAGATCGATGCGACCGTAATTGTATTTCCACTCGCCGAACACGGACACGTGCCCCGTCAGCCGATAGCGAAGACCTAGTTGGGTATTGAGGCCGTACCCCGTGTTCGACTGCGAGTAATTCGACGGACTGCCGGAGGCGGTGAGTTGCTCCTGATGAAGGAAGAACACGCCGGGGCCGACCCCGGCATAGGGCTCGAACGCGCCGGCTCGGTATCGCACGACTATGAGGGGCGACACCACCACCAGCCGGTTGGTCGCGCCGGGTTCGTCCTGCTGAATGGTGCCGACTCCTGGAGCGTTCAACGTCAGGCGCTGGGCCGGCCGATGGGGGGTGGTGACAAAGGCTTCCAGTTCCACTCCCAGCCAGGGCATCGAGTTGAAATAATGTCCGACTTTGGCGCCATACATGATCGAGCTGTTCAATTGGACGTTCGAAATGGACGTGCCTTCGGGGAGGCCGACGAAACTCGGATCGTTCACCCGCCCACGTACCGTATCCGGGGCAAGGGTCGCCCCCACCATTCCGGAAACATAGGTCTCGGCGAAAGCCGGAACAGTCGAGACGAGGCCTAAAGCGATCGTGATACCGAAAACCCTGCTTGTGGACCGCCGCAGTGCGTCTACGATTTTCACGCTCATCTAAATATCTCCTTGGATAGCCGAAAAGAAGTACCGATTGCAGACTATACTGGGACAGGCATGCTGGCTATTCTGCAAAAGTCGAGGGGAATACCCCGAAGGGATACATGGGACTGTATGCGACTCAGATCTTTCCGCGGCTGATGGATTGGGTGATGGCTCGACCGGCATTCTCCCAACTCCGAGAAGCGCTGTTGCAGCCGGCTTCTGGAGAGGTCCTGGAGATCGGATTCGGTACGGGTCTTAACCTCCGTCATTACCCTACCACCATCACTCGTCTTTCAGTCGTTGATCCGGCGATTCTGCTTCCAGCGAAGGTCACCCGCCGCATGGCTGCGGCGCCATATCCGATCCGGACCGTCCATGTCTCGGCTGAGTGCCTGCCGTTTCCGGATCGACGATTCGACACGGTCGTCAGTGCCTGGACACTCTGCACGATTCCCGATCCGGCACGCTCGCTGCGGGAAGTCGGGCGTGTGCTCAAACCGGGAGGGAAGTTTCTATTCTTGGAACATGGCCGGAGCAGTGACGGAAGGATCGCGGCGTGGCAGGATCGGCTGAATCCTCTTCAGAACCTGATCGGCTGCGGGTGCAACCTCAACCGGCAAATCGATCGGCTGATCACCGAATCCGGCCTCAGGATCGCGCACCTCGATCGATTCAGCATGCAGGGTGTGCCCAGAGTCGCCGGAGAGATGTACCGGGGCGCGGCCGTTCACAACGATTACGCTGATGACCTGCCGTTGATAAGCGGCGCAAAGCCGACGACGGAGAAAAATCGGGGGAGCGGAGACGGCGGCAGTTGCGAGCTCGACTTGGCGCTGTGAACCAGGTGAGCCATCCCGAATGCTTTCGCGGCCGTCAGGCATCCTTCATCGTCATCCATGAACAGGGAGCGCGACGGATCGAACTCCAACAAGCGCCGACAGCTCGGCCAATACTCCGGCCGCATTTTGAGATAGCCGACCTCAAAGGCATCCACTATCCGATCGACGTACCGATCCAGACCGGTCTTGGCGACTTTGACCGACACACCGGTCGAATGGGCGTTCGTCACAATGGTCACACGCTTCCCCAACCCCTGAAGATGAAGCAAGAATTCCTCGGCCCCGGGAAGATACCCGATCATGTGATCCAGCTCTTTGTGCATCGCCACCACGTCGATGCCGACCCGCTCCGTCCAGTAGTGCAGGTCCGTCCAAGCCAATTCACCTTCGACCGATCGATACATCGCCATGAGCCGAGTGCGGGCTTCCTCAAACGGAAGGGCGTGCAACGCCGCATACCGGCGCGGCAGTTCCTCCTCGAAAAAGAAATTATCGAAATGGCGGTCGAGCAACGTGCCGTCCATATCGAGGAGTACGTCGTCGATCTCATGCCAATCGATCCCGTGCGGCGGCTGGCGTGAGGCGTCAGGTGTCATGAAGAAAGTATAAAGGACAAGCCCATCAAAGACGAGACATTGTGTTTCGGAAAATTCCTGTGATACGGTCACCTGCTTCACAAAACGACCATGGCCTCCATCCCCCTACCATTTACGCCTGACCCTTCACGTATTCCACTCGTCGCTATCATCGGTCGGCCGAACGTAGGGAAGTCGACGTTGTTCAACAAGATCCTCGGCGCGAAGATCGCCATCGTGGACGACGTTCCCGGTGTGACCCGCGACCGCAACTATGCCGATGCCGCCTATCGTAGTCGAAAGTTTCGGCTCGTCGACACGGGAGGACTGGATCTCTCTTCCTCCGACAGCATGTTGTCCTTGATTCGGCGTCAGTCGGAATTGGCGATTGCCGAAGCGGATATCCTTATCGTGCTCTTGGACGGTCGCTCGGGATTGACTCCTCCGGACCATGAAGTCGTGCGGCTCTTGCGCGGGGTGACGAAACCGCTGTTCTATGCGATCAACAAGATCGACACGCCGAAGTCGGAGCCCTTACTGGCCGACTTCTATCGATTGGGCACAGACCAGCTTTACCCCGTGTCCGCGGAGCATGGTCTCGGTGTCGCTGAGTTATTGGACGCCATATACCCGCTCCTTCCGTCCACGGATGAATCCGACCAGCTGCAACAACTCCCTCGTATTGCCGTGGTGGGCCGTCCGAACGTCGGCAAATCGACCCTCGTGAACGCGCTGCTGGGAGAGGACCGGGTCGTGGTCAGCGATGTTCCGGGAACCACGCGTGATCCGATCGACTCATTGGTCAGGCACCACGATCAATGCTATGTCTTTACCGACACGGCGGGCATTCGACGTCGCGGCAAGATTGACCGTGGGGTGGAAGGCTACAGCGTCCTGCGCTCGCTTCGTGCCATCGGTCGGTCCGACATCGCTGTTCTCCTACTCGATGGTTCGGAAGGCGTCACGGAACAAGACACCAAGATCGCGGGAGCCATTCTCAAACAAGGACGCGCCTGCATTCTGTTGATCAACAAGTGGGATTTGCGGTCCGGAGATTCCAAAGCGCGACAAGCGTATGAGCTCGAACTTCGACGCCGGTTTCCTTTTCTGACCTGGGCGCCGGTCCTGTATGGCTCAGCTCTCAAGTCGGAATCCGTCAGGCGCCTGTTTCCTCTTCTCAAGAGCGTGCACGGCATGTTCACCAAGCGTGTTCCTACGGGGATGTTGAATACCTGGCTGCAGAAGATCCTCGTCACCCGTCCACTTCCGACTCGCAAGCACAAACCCTCAGCCGTCACGAAGTCCGCCTTCATCACGCAGGTGGCCACCAAGCCGCCGGTCTTTGCATTGTTCGTCGGCCATCCGGAGGACCTCACGCCCGCGTATCTAAAGTACTTGGAGAATCAACTACGCGAGACCTACCAATTCATCGGGACACCGCTCCGTCTCATGGTGAGGAAGAAGTAAGCGCCTTTCTCCTTCGAAATCCCTGTCCTGCCCGCTTAGCCTTCCCTTCCAACGACGCAACGATTCGTCGTGCAGGAACCGACCGTTTCTACACATGAGCTTCGGCCGCGCTGGCGTGCTTATGTTTGTCGGGGGATGGGATCATGACTTTCTAACTAGCAGGCGACTTCTCCTCTTCATCCTCCTCGTCGTACCACTTCTCACGATAGATCGGGCAGAGGCCTTTCGAGCGGAGAAAGTCGGTCACGTCCTGAATCATGCCGCCGTTTCCGCAGAGATACACGGCGAGGTTGTCCACCGTTTTGACCCGCTCCTGCACCAGCGCGGTGACGCGACCGGTCGGACCGGTCCATCCCGGATCCGGACGAGACAATGTAATGGTACAGTGAAACCTGGGATGCCGGACTGCCAGCTCACGCAGCTCTTTCTGATAGTACAGATCCCGCTGGGCTCGGAGCCCCCACAGCAAGGACACTGGCTGCGGGGTGGATCTGGGCAACAGGGTATGGAGCATAGACCGGATCGGAGCAATCCCCGTGCCGGTCGCGACAAACAACAGATTGCGTGGCGCATCGTCACGCAGTCGAAAACTTCCCGCCGGTCCTTTGAACTGGACCGGATCGCCGGGTTTGAGACCAAAGAGAAATGTCGACCCTGGTCCATGGTCCACGCGGTTGAAGACCACTGTGAGGATACCCCGTTGACTGGGCGGCGAGGCAATCGAATAGGCACGTGTCATCGGATACGATTTCCCTTGGACCGGAATCTCAAAGGAAATGAATTGCCCCGGCTGGAAATCCAATGTCGTGGGCGAGATCAATCGCAGGTCAAGCTCCCGGACATCGTGTGTGAGATCATGCGCTCGGACGACCTCGGCGGTATTCGTCTGCATCCTCGAGTTCTCCTCTCCATTCGGACATGATCCGCTGCGGACTCTTGATATCTTATCCGATTTCGGGTTGACTCCAATTCTGAGCTCATGTTATTCGCATGGGCCATTGACGGATTGGGATGGATTGCGGCACCATCACCTCGAAGCACGAGGGGTTTTCGTTTAAACCGTACAACGATTCATCGCTTTAACACTGAACGCCTTCTCCATGGACCGATTCATACACACTCGGCAGCTCTTTTTCACGGTATTTGTCCTCGGATTCGTCAATGCCGGTTGCGCCACGGCAAGTCCTCCGGATGGAGAAAAGGCCCAAGCCCTCTCCTCTGATCCTACTTCCTTGGAATCTCAGCTCGATACTTCTACAACGGCACAGCCGCGGACTGATGATGCGGCGCCTAATCTGTTCGAGGCTGACGAAGCGCCACCTGCTGGTTCTCAGAGTGAGAGTCCTGCGGCTGTCCAACCCCAGAGCAGCGAGACTCCCCAACCTCAGTCTCCGGACACCGTTCCAGCCGCTCAGCCACAAGTGGACAATCCTCCAACGACTCAGCAGGAGACCGGCCCTACGACACCCGGTCTCACGGAAGTAAACCCCTCCATCATGCTGACGGGGCGGGTTTGGCGGGCTAAGCCGGGAATCGTTTTCTTGAAGACCCCCATCGGGCTCATGTCGCTCAGCTCGAAAACCACGCTCAAAACACTCCCTGCCTCGCAGGAGGTGTCCTTTTTGATCCACGGAGACCATGTCGTCGTCGACATCGTGAGGCGGACCGATGGGACGCTTGTTCACCGCTATCTGACCGGACCGCTCAGGCGCGACAGCGAAGACGGCTCGCGGTTGATGGGCTGGACCCCGGAAGGCGAGAGAGCATTCCACATGGGTCTCCATGAGCGGGCGCTCGCTTCCCGTAAAGACGGCGAGTCCGTGACGGTCGAAGTCGACGGTAAGAACACCGTCATCGGTGTGCACGACCTCCAGTTCGACCTTCAGATCGGTCAGGTGGCCACCAATGGCTCGAAGGCGCACGTGTTGCTGAGCGGAACGATCTCAAAGCTCAAGTCCAATTTTATTTTCTTTCGGACTCCCATCGGCATCGTCAATGTCAACGCCAAAATCGGGATCAAAAATGCCAAGGTCGGACAAATTTTGACCTTGCGTATGCATGACCACCACCTCGTGGCCGATCTCTCCGCTTCTGTCGAGTCCGTTCCTATCCGGCGCTTCGTCACGGGGCCGCTGGAATTTGCGACTCCGGATCGAGCCAGCGTCAGGCTCTGGACCCCGGATGGAGAACAAATCTATCCGGCGGAGCTCGGCAAATTGGTTCTTACCGGGGCCAGGGAAGGAACCCCTATTACCGTGGAACTCGACGGGGAAGGCGACGTCATTGAATTCCATCGGATCAAGTAGCTCCAGGACCTCCCGCCGTCGTCTTGACTCTCTTTTCAATCCCCTCGTAGACTGCCCTGCATATGAACGCTTCACCCACGACTCGCCGCTCGTCGGCCTCGCGCTTGACGGATACCCAATCCGCTAAAAATTTTGATAGTCTGTACAAGGACCATGTAGACCTGATGTATCGCTTCGCCTATCGTTTGTGCGGGGAACCGGAGACTGCGAAAGATTTGGTGCAGGAGACTTTTTTGAATGCCTATCGGGGGTTCGATAAATTTCGCGGTGACGCCCGGATTTCGACGTGGCTCTACACCATCGCCTCCCGGGCGTGCCTGCGCATGCGGCGCAGGCGGAAGGGAGCCTCGGAACGAGAGTTATCTCTTGACGAATTCATTCCCACGTCCGACGGTGAATTCCGCCTGCAGATCCCGATCGATGGGCTCACACCGGAAGTCGCACTCCAAAATAAGCAACTGCGGGAAGCGCTCGATGCCGCGATCAACCAATTACCCAAAAAGTACAAAATGGTCTTGGTACTTCGCGACATGGAAGGGTTAAGCGCCAAGGAGGTCGGAGCCATCATGGGCTTGAACGAACGAGCGGTCAAATCACGCTTGCACCGGGCTCGGCTGTTTGTGCGCCGCCAACTGAGTGCGCGCGGCCTCGGCGAAGCGCCCCGCGACCATGACCACGACTCACTTGGGTAGTGGAGGAACCGATCCACATGGCAAAACGCAGCGCCTCCAAGCGGCAACGGCATGCTCCAACGACTCGGCATCGACATGCTCATGGGAAAGTCCGGTGCTTGCGTATCCTTCGCCAGTTGTCCGCCTATATCGATGACGAACTTTCCGCGAGCATTTGCCAAGAAATTCGTCGACATCTCGGCGCTTGTCCGAATTGTGAAACGTTCGTGACATCGTTGCGCCAAACCGTGTCGCTCTGTCGCCACAGCCCGGCACCCACGCTATCGGCGGCCGACCGTGCATTGATGCGTGCGAAGATCTTGAAAACCGCCTGACCTTGATAACAACAACACCAACACCGTGATGCTTTTCATCATGAATAAAAACCTTTGGCCGGGAATTCTATTCCTCTCAGGACTGCTGGCGATCTTTGAAACAATCTTGCCTGACCTTGTGACTGCGGCGTCCAAGCCTCCGCAGAAGGCGACGGAAACCAAGGGCGTCCATAAAGCCGCCGTCGACACTGCCCTTCGATACGCCGAAGCCGTCGCCAAGGGCGACAAGATGACGACGGGACAGCTGGACTTCGCGTGCCAATACAAGCTCCTGACGACGACTTCAGTGACATCTTCCCAGGCACTTGAAGTCGCCTATGAGGATTGTTGGCGGGAACTGACTGTCGGCCATGCTCGAGTCTTGAAGCGGTCGGATACCGGAATGAATATCCTCTGGCCCAGCACCGGTTCCCTTGCCTTCTTTGGAGATGATCTATCCCGGACTCACGCCTCTGCCTTTGTGATGGACGCCCTCGGCGTGTCGCCTCCTGGAACCGGCCTTCATTTCACGGTCGGGGACAGCCGTCCGATCCCGAACGGATCTTTCCGACTGAAGCCGAATGGGAAAGTCCTCGGCGTCCCGACCGCTCAGGTCGACCTGATCGTGCACTATCACGATCCACTCACGTCGCCGGTGACGTACGGACCGGACACCGTCCGCTGGACGAATACGATCAAACGAGAACGCCGAGCCGTGAAATCCATCACCACCCGCTGGATAGTCTTCACCGGGCTCCGAACGCATGGGTTCCCGCGCGACAACGCAGTCTTTCACTTACCGGTGGTTTCACACGTCGATGCGCCCGGTATGATCCCCGATCGGATTCCGTTCACGACCGAAACGAGCCGCGCTCTTCCTGAGTCCATCGTCTGGTGGGGTCCCGATGATCAGCCGGGCACGCTGACGGCGGCCGCGGCGCAAGCCGCGGCGCTTCCTGAATTGCGCGACCGAGTCGCGATGCTCAATCGCATTTTGATCATCGACCCGCATCAGGTGGACGCGCTCAACATCCTGACCAGGAGTCTCCATGCCGTCTTGCTTCGAGAAGCCGCCCAGAGCCACAGAATAAATGTCCGGGATACGGCGTTATCGCTGACCGTCAACGAATTTTACTGGAACATCTATGCGGCCGCGGGTCGTCTCGATCTTTCCAACGCTATGGAGATGGGTGGCTTCTCGCAACCGACACCGGCCGATTTCCTCTACCGACTGCTGCCCGCACTGCAAACCCTCGCTAAAATCCATCCTGAGCGGTTGGATAACCGCTTCCGGCTCGGCATGGCTTATCGATGGAACAACGATCAGGTTCCGATGATCGAGACATTCGAAGCACTGGTCCAAGACATTCCGGCCGACCGGAGAACGCCCAGGGCCGAGGCCCTGACGCAGCTGGCCTGGTCGCGTATCAACAAGGTGGCGTGGAACCGAATCCTGCACGACCCCGACAGTGTCCGAGCGTACCAAGATGCTCAAGCCTCATCGGCCCTCGCGGAGCAACCGCTCGACAAGTTTCTCGCGGAATACACCATGGCCTATAGCATGATTTTCATGCCGAACTATGGAGATAAGCGCCAAATGCTGGCACATCTGACCGAGGCCAAACGGTGGTTTGACGAGATACCGGGAAAGGATGAAGAGGTCTGGCGCTATTTCCTCCATAGCGAATCGCTGAAGGCCGTGCTCGATGCCGATCCGATGTTTCAGCCCATCCTGGCTTCGGCTGAACAGTCTAAAGGATGACGGTCCGGCTCAGGTCCACCGCGCCATAGTGTTTTTGCCCGGCGTCGCGTATCGTACGTGGTGATGTTTCGCTTGAATCGTCACGACCTTCGTTTTCCCCCCGTTGATCGGGCATCACCCGAAGGTCTACTGGCGATAGGGGGTGATCTCACTCCGGAGCGGCTGCTCGTAGCCTATCGACAAGGCATCTTTCCCTGGTACAACGACGATCAACCCATCCTCTGGTGGTCGCCGGATCCTCGTGCCGTGTTATTCCCTGATAAGCTCCATGTTTCCCGCAGCCTCAAGCGAAGGCTTCGCTCCGATCTATTCGCCGTCACGCTCGATACCAACTTTCGCCACGTCATGGAACAGTGCGCGGGCCCGCGCCCGCAGTATCCCGGAGGAGGAACCTGGATCACCGATGACATGCTGGATGCCTATACACGGCTGCACGAACTCGGCTACGCCCATTCCGTCGAGACGTGGCAGGACGGTCGCTTGGTCGGAGGACTGTATGGCGTGGCGATCGGAGGCGCGTTTTTTGCCGAATCGATGTTTACGCGAGTGGATGATGCGTCGAAAGTCGCCCTCGTGCGGCTCGTCATGCATCTCCAGGCCAGGGACTTCCGCCTCATCGATTGCCAGCAGTCTTCACCGCATGTCATGCGGTTCGGCGCGGAAGAGATTCCGCGGACGGATTTCGTCAAACATCTCCGCGAGGCGGTCATGCTTCCCGACCGACGAGGACGATGGAAGTTCGAGACGACTTGAGTCATGGAAGAGCCGAGATTCACGCGCGTTACCTGGAGCGGCAGCCGCATTTGACAGTCTTTTCCTCGGTCGCTTATGATTTCGTCCTAGCCATGAGGAGGACGTGACATGAGCTTTGTCATTACACCGAAGGAACTGAAAGCCCGGCTCGATAAAGGGGACAACTTGGTGCTTCTGGATGTGCGGGAGCCTTGGGAAAATCAACTTGCCAAGCTGGACAACTCCATTCTCATTCCGCTCGGCACGCTTCCCAATTCCCTTTCCAAATTGGACAAGAATGCCGAAATCATCGCCTACTGCCACCATGGGATGCGAAGTGGAGACGCCACTGGCTTCCTCCTTCAGCAGGGATTTTCGAACGTGAAGAATTTGATCGGCGGAATCGATGCGTGGTCCGTCCAAGTGGATGGGAGCGTCCCTCGATACTGATCGATGAGATAGTGAGATCCGGGCGATCGACATCGGCAGATCTCCGAGGTTGTACGACTGCGGTGGCTTTGCTTGCCGCCCATTACTGTTGATGGCGGCAGCGACTATCGGCTCTTTCCTTGGAAATATTCTACCGTTTGCTTCAGCCCATCAGCGAGATCCACTTTGACCTCCCACCCCAGTTCCTGTTTGATCCGCGACGGGTCGACCACACTGCGGATCTGTTCACCGGCTTTGGCCGGGCCATGAACTTCCTTGGCACTTGAACCGGTCAGGCTTGCAAGCATCCGAAACAGTTCATTGACGGATGTCTCAGTACCGGTTCCCACATTGTACACTCCGTGAGCGTCCTGGCTCATGGCGGCCAAGTTGGCTTCGGCCACGTCGTCGACAAACACGAAATCTCTCGTCTGCCGGCCGTTGCCGTTGATAATAGGCTGTTCGTTACTCAACATTTTTTGGATGAAGATGGCAATGACTCCTGCCTCTCCTTCGGGATCCTGCCGGGGTCCATACACGTTGGCATACCGTAGGCTGACGACTGGAATCCCGCTGGTCCGCTGGAAGTAGGACAAGTAATGTTCGCCACACAGTTTACTGATGCCATAAGGCGATAAGGGGTTGGTGACATGAGACTCAGCGGCGGGAAAAGTCTCCTGTTCACCGTAGATCGCCCCACCGGACGAGGAGAAGACGACTTTTCGGCAACCATACCGAACCGCTTGTTGTAACACGTTCATGGTCCCCAAGACGTTGACCTGGGCATCGAACACCGGGTCGTCCACCGAACGGCGGACACTGATCTGTGCCGCCAGATGAAGGACGATGTTGGGCCGTTCATTGCGAAAGACTCGTTCAAGCCGCCAGCTGGTAATGTCGGTCTTGTAGAGACTCGCCGCACGATTGACATTCTTCCGCTTTCCAGTGGCCAGATTGTCGACGATAACCACTTGATGCCCCTCTTCAACGAGTCGGTCCACCACATGTGACCCGATAAACCCTGCGCCGCCCGTCACGAGTACTTTCATTGGCCCTCCTGAATGAACGTTCAGCCCGTTACGACATTCCTTACATACCATGAAACGGAATGCTGTACTCCAAGATAGCTAATATTTCCTGATTGCCTTTTTTCCCTTTGATTGGAGAAGCCACGGTACGTGCTGTTCGCAGCCCTATATCCGCCGCAAACCGCATGACTCGGTGAGCCGCTTCTGTGCGCTGGGCGTCGTCACGCACGACCCCCCCTCGACCCACTTGCCCTTTTCCCACTTCAAACTGTGGTTTGATCAAAGCGATGACGTGGGCCGGACAACGGAGAAATTTCATGATAGGCGGCAGCACCTTCGTCAACGAAATAAATGAGACATCGATCACGACGAGATCCACCGGATCCGGGACGGCGGAAGGAGACATATAACGAATGTTGGTCCGTTCAATCAGCACGACGCGCGGATCTTGACGGAGCCGCCAATCGAACTGACCGTAACCGACATCGACCGCATAGACCTTCGCCGCCCCTCTTTGGAGCAAACAGTCGGTGAACCCGCCCGTCGAGCACCCGACATCGAGGCAGATGAGTCCTTGCGGGTCAATGGAGCAGGCGCCCAGGGCTGCTTCCAGTTTTTCTCCACCTCGGCTGACAAACGGATTGCTCTCTCCGATGATCTCGATGACCGCATCGATGGGAATCATCCTGGAGGGCTTATCGACAATCGTCCCGTTGCTCTTGATCTTACCCGCGAGAATCATTCGGACGGCGGCATCTCGACTCGGCGTAAGTCCCTGAGCCGTCAGCACATGGTCACAACGATCCCGATCGCGTCGTATGTTCGTACCCATGAGGCTCGAAAAGGGAAAGCGGAAAGGAACGATAGTTAGAAGAGCGACTCGTTATGAGTTTTCAGCGGAATCCGGCACATCGATGTCATCGGAAGTGAAGGCGCGTAGCTGTTTCTTTCCATTCTTATCCTGAACAAGCACTTCGACTTTCCGCTCAGCCTCTTCCAGCACTCTCAAGCAATTCCTCGACAGCCGAATGCCCTCTTCAAAAATCTTCAACGACTCATCCAGCGGCAATTCCCCCTTCTCCAACTCCCCGACAATGGCCTCTAAGCGGGCCATTGCTTGCTCAAACTTCACACCAGCCACAATAATCTCCTTTTAAGCCGACAAGATGACATTATAACGAAATCTGAACCGGCATTTAAACCGGCGGATCCAAGCGGACTTCCTCCACCGTGCATCGGATGTGCCCCCGGGCGAGACGCGCGAATAGTTCTTCACCGACGGAAACCTGACCGGCATCGCGAATGATCCGGCGTCCAGGCATGGTCTCGAGAATCGCATAACCCCGATTCAGAATGGAGAGCGGACTCAGCCCGTTCAATCGGCCGAGATAGGCATGGGTTTGCTCGGCCTTCCCGTGGATGCCGTGGTTCAAGGCCGCGATCAATCGCAATTGCAACTGTGGCACGATCACCTGATCGCGACGCACTTGGTGCACCGGACTCTTCTCCATCAGCGCTTGTGTCCATGCTTGCACGTTCACCATCGCCTGCTTCAGCCGGCCACGGACCACGTCCCGCATGCCCGCCACGGCGCCGTCCACTCGTTGAGCTTCCTTAAGGATTCTAAACCTGATGTTGTTCATATGGGCCAGCAAAAGATCCAGTCGCTGCCGTTGCCCCAGGCATTGCGAGCTCATGGCGTGCCGACAGCGGGCGGTGAGCATACCCAGTCGCGCAACAGTCTCCGCCAGCACTGGAGCAACCATTTCGGCGGCAGCGGACGGCGTGGGTGCGCGTACGTCGGCCGCGAAGTCGGCCAGCGTCACATCGCTCTCATGCCCAACCGCTGAAACGATGGGGACCCGTGACGCGACGATGGCTCGTACGACGGCTTCTTCATTGAAGCTCCACAGATCTTCCAACGAGCCACCGCCCCGTCCGACGATCATGACATCGACAACACCCAGCCTGTTCAATGCTTCGATGGCACCTGTGATCTGTTCAGCCGATCCCGCTCCCTGCACCTGCACGGGCGCGAGGATAATTCTCAAGATAGGACAGCGGCGGTGCAACACGGTGATCAGATCTCGAACCGCAGCCCCCGTCGCCGAGGTCACGATTCCGACAGTCCGGGGGAACGCCGGTAATGATCGTTTACGCTCGCTCTTGAAGAGCCCTTCACCCTCCAAGCGACGCTTCAGTTGCTCAAACGCCAACTGAAGGGCACCCCGCCCTTTGGGTTCGAGATGATCGAGGAGAATTTGATACTCTCCCCGCGGCTCATACACGGAGAGTCGCCCTCGTACGACGACATGCAGCCCCTCGTCCAGACCGAACCGTAATCGAACGGCCGTGGAACGGAAGATTACCGCCCGAATCTGGCTCGTCTGATCCTTGAGTGTACAGTAGAGATGTCCAGACCCTGGCGCACGGAGGTTCGAAATTTCCCCTTCAAGCCACACCTCGGCGAAGTCGGTTTCAAGGGAAACGCGAACCATGGCCGTCAGTTCCGAGACGGTGAGGATGGGTCTCGATGTAGACCGGAGAGAAGAAAAGAACGGGGGAGGATACGTATTCGTGAGCCTCTCCTTTGAAGTTCACTCGATGGTCAGCCGCGAAGGGGGACGTTGGTGCCGGAGTGCCTCTCGCCGCGCCTCTACCTAATCGATGAGACGAATTCGCTCAAATGCGATGGCCTTACCCAAGCGGGGATCAAGCTCAAGCAGGACCGCACAAAATACGGACGGTCCCGATGCGACTTCAAACCGCCGCGGCATGGCGGTCAAGAATTTGTCGATCGCCAATTCCTTCCTGACCCCGATCACCGAATGAAGCGGACCCGTCATGCCGATATCCGTGATGTACGCCGTACCCTTGGGAAGGATTTGTTCATCGGCGGTCTGGACATGCGTATGCGTACCGACGACGGCAACCACTTCTCCGTCCAAAAAATGACCCATGGCCATTTTTTCCGACGTCGCTTCCGCGTGCATGTCGACCACGATAGCGGAAGTCTCGCGCTTCAACCGTGACAACTCGCGTTTTGCCGTCTGAAACGGGCAATCGATCGTCGGCATGTACACTCGGCCCATCAACTGCAGGACGGCCAGCCGCTCTCCACCTGCGGTCTCGATGACGGCGCTCCCGTTTCCCGGCACTCCCGGAGGATAGTTCGACGGACGCAACAAGCGGGGCTCCTGAGAAAAATAGTCGACCGCCTCCTTCTTGTCCCAGGCATGATTTCCGGTCGTGATCACCGATATGCCTGTTTCGAACAGTTCTTCCGCCAGCTCCGGTGTGATACCGAAACCTCCCGCAACATTTTCGCCATTGGCGATCACGGCATCAATCTGATGTTGCGCGATCAGCCGCGGCACCGCTCGAGCGACGGCTCGGCGGCCCGGTTCTCCCATAATGTCGCCGATACACAGAACCTTCATTTGGCGTATTCCACATACCGGCTTTCCCGGATCACGGTCACCTTGATCTGTCCCGGGTAGGTCAATTCCTGCTCGATTTTCTTGGCCAGTTCACGCGAAAGCTGAAAGGACTCGGCGTCGGTGATATCTTCCTGCCGAACAATGACGCGAATTTCACGCCCTGCTTGGATCGCATACGCTTTCTGCACCCCCTTATGCCCGGTCGCCAGCGATTCCAGTTTTTCCAACCGTTTCACGTAAGACTCCAACGCCTCCCGTCGCGCACCCGGCCGTGCCGCGGACAAAGCCTCAGCCGCCGCCACCAAGACGCTCTCCGGACAAAGCGGCTCGACCTGCTCGTGATGCGCGGCAATCGCATTGACGATCTTGGGGGATTCGCCATACTTCTTGGCGATCTCGGCCCCCAGCATGGCATGCGGGCCCTCTTCTTCATGGCTGA
>CAYXKP010000092.1:0-16806 GCA_964465695.1 uncultured Nitrospira sp. | reverse complement strand
AGGCGCGCGAAGGCCAGGATTGAAAAGAGCGCGCGTAAGTTGGGGATGACGACCATCACGCTCGAATACGCGGCGCCGATGATCAAGGAAGCGGCATCCGAGGATTATACCCCTATTTTTTCAAACAAGGGTACCGGCACATCCCCGGCGGCGGAAGCAGCGCTTGGGGCGGCGAACGGGAACAGTCCGCAAGGCCATGTCGAGCCACCCTCGTCTTATACTTGGACCGATGAAGCACAGGCCAGATTGGATCGGGCTCCGGAAGGTTTCATGCGCGATTGCACCAAAGCGCTGATTCTCAAACATGCCGATAAAATCGGAGCGACCGTGATCACACTCGAAGTCGCGAATGAAGGCATCGAACAGGCAAAGGGGTATATGGCGGAAGCGATGAAAACCGGCAATCTCAAGGATATGATCGCCGACCTCACCGGAAAGGGACGCGGATAAGTCCGCATGCTGAGCTTTGGTGCTGCGCACAGCGCCTTCCTCTGATAAACATTTCACCTCAGCGCTCAGATACGACACGTCATGGGTAAATCTCTTCCCATCTTTAACGGCCCTTCAACCAACCCGGGATCGGTGCAGCAGCAAATTTCCCGGTTCTTCGCTCCCGCTCCGAAAGAGAACGGACCGTTCGACGGTCGGACGGTCGACGACTTCAAGCCGTACCTCGTCGCGCTGAACCTCACGAAGCGTTGTAACCTCAAATGCGATCACTGTTATCTCGATGCGACCACCAAAGCCGCCGGCGGAGAGGATGAACTGAATACCGACGAATGCTACCGGCTCATCGACCAAATCGCGGAGGTGAACAAGGGATGCCTCCTCGTGATCACCGGCGGCGAACCCCTTGTCCGGCCTGACATCCTCGACATCGCTCGTTATGCGGTCAAGCTGGGCTTTATGGTGGTCTTCGGGACAAACGGGATGCTGATCGATGACCGAATGGCCAAAACTCTCGTGGAAATAGGAGTGATGGGCGTCGGAATCAGTATCGATTCATTGCAAGCAGCGAAGCACGACGCCTTTCGCGGGGTGCCGGGCGCCTGGGAGGCGGCGGTCGCCGGCATTGAAGCCAGCAAACGAAACGGCCTCCAATTCCAAGTACATTTCAGCGCCCAACCGATGAACTATCAAGAATTGCCCCAGGTCATCGCATGGGCACATCAGCTCGGAGCCCGTGTGCTCAACGTCTTTTTCATGGTCTGTACCGGACGGGGCGAAGAATTGACGGACATCACGCCGGCCCAGTACGAAGAAGTGCTCGGTTACCTGGTTGAATGTCAGGATAATTACAAAGGCATGTTGGTCCGCGCCCGCTGCGCTCCGCACTTCAAACGGCTGGCCTATGAGAAAGACCCGAACTCTCCGATCACCAAAGCCACCGGCTACATGGGTGGAGGATGTTTGGCAGGCACCAACTATGCCCGGGTCACACCGAACGGCGAGCTGACACCTTGTCCTTATATGCCGCTGTCGGCCGGAAACCTCCGTCAACAGAGCTTCGTCGATCTCTGGGAACGCTCGGATATCTTCAATTCATTCCGCTATCCGCAGCTCAAGGGGAAGTGCGGCGACTGCGAATACAGCGACATCTGCGGGGGCTGCCGTGCCCGCCCCTATGTCGACCACGGCGACTGGCTGGACGAAGATCAGTGGTGTCTCTACACCCCGAAAGGCGGGGAGAAAATCAAAGTGGCGTTCAATGTCCCCGAAGAGACCGATGTCACATGGGACGACGCCTCTACGCTCAGACTGAGCCGTATCCCCTACTTCCTTCGCGCCATGGTCAAAAAAGGTGTGGAGAAACATGCCCGAGAAACCAATGTACGACTCATCACCGTCGAATTGATGGAGGAGCTGCGCAAGAAGCGATTCGGCAATGAGGCACCGGTCTTCAAATTTGACCGTTAATCGTTCATCAATCATGCTCAACTCTTCAGGTTCTCTCGATTCACGTTTAACGGTTCACGATTAACGGGCCTTGGAAATGGACACTCTTCAGAGCATCACCACCGATCTCAATATCCTCATTCCGATCGTCAACCACTGGTTTCACCTGCTCTCCGCGATCATTTGGATCGGCGGCTTGGCGTTTCTGGTCATGGCGGTGACGCCCGGACTGCAGAAAGCCGTTCCCAAAGATCAGATCAAGCCCATCACCGACATTTTTTATCGGTACTACAAAAAAGTTGCCGGCATTCTGTTGGTCGTCCTTCTATTTACCGGCGGCGTAAATCTCCACTACGTCAATCAAATCATTTTGTCCCAAACGGGAAACGGGGTCCAACACCATTCTAAATACCTGATGGTCTTCATGATCAAGCTGCTTCTCGTGCTGGGTCTTCTCACCCTCTTTCTCTACACGGTCATCTTTAAATCAGACGACGAGGCCAACGAGGGAGAGGACTATGAAGCCATTCCCTTTCAGCGAGCCGCCCTCTGGATGGGGTTCTTCATCATTCTCTGCGCCGCAGCCATGAAGCATCTGCATCAATAATCCTGCACCGCTTTTCTGAACAGATATCGAGACCGTGACGATTCGGAATAGGGGCTTACGTCCTATGCAGGCGTATTGCCCCCTTGACCGAGGCATGGAAGCGGATGGAGAGTTGTGCGGGATCCATCACCGGGCCTGTAAGCACGGCGTCGTCTCAACGGTAAGTCGAGTCAGCAGGCGCAGCGGAACCGAGAGTGAATCGCATCATCACTTTGACTGGTTTAGACCCAATACCCGCTTGAAAACGGTGGCGAAGCCGAAGTAGCCGAAGGAGTCTTTAAGATTTGAATACAGCCTCTTGACCGTGCCCATCTCCGGATTAGTAACGTACTCCATGGTGAGGGCGATCCGCTCTTCACCCTCTCCGAGAGGCGTGACCGCATGCCAAAGCTTGTCCCCGTTGAAAATCACCAGGTCCCCTGGCTCGGTCACCAGCTCAAGGCGGCGCGGCTGTTTGGTCGGGTGGTCTTTGAACAGCTCACACACTAACTTGCACTGGGCTGATCGATCGACAAGCCCCATCAAGATCGTGTAACGGGCGCCTTTATAGTATGACGTATCGTAATGAAATCCAATGTGGTCGCCTGGCTCAGTGTAGTAGTAGAGGGCGCAGGAGTGGGGATCATTGTCCGGGCAAAACATCAACTTCGCTCCGACAAGCCGGTTCAGGAATGTCCGGAACGACTCAGACCGGTAGAGGTCGAGGAAGCGGGGAGCTTTTTCTTGCACGGTATAATAGCTGACGCTTCCCCCTTTTTTGTGGCCTGGTATGTAATTCCGATTGAGCTCCGCCTTCACGCTTTGAGCCTGGGGAACGAACACTTCCTCTACAAAAGCGCGGGGCAAGAATTGCTTGATCACCAAGAACTCATTTTGCTCCCAATATTCCTCACGAAGCCGTTCGAAGTCCAAAGCAGCGACCGCTTGGTCGACTGCTTCTCCTACGCTGTTCACCAGATTCGGCACCTGTCTCTATCCCCCCGCATACGGTGGTCAATGCCCGGCAGTCATTGGCCCGAGGCAGTGCGCACCACCCTCCTAGTCACGACTATTGCCCAATGATTACCTAAGGTCCGTTCAACACCGGAGCCCTGACGACTTCCGCATCAGGCGGGACCTTAAAGTCGAATACCTCATTACCTAATCCCACGTTCGGTTTCAAGTTAGAAAATTCAAACACGGCGATATTACCGCTGATCTCATAGAGCGAGACCGTGCGGATGAAATACGTTTTAGGGAACACTTCGACGATAATCTTCTGAAGATTTTGGGTGGATTCCTGCTCTTTGGCTTTGGGAATCAGCGTGATAAGCGGCGTGCCACCGACTCCTCTGTCTTTCCCCATGGTGGGTTCAATCTCAAACGACTCCTCCAGTCTGGCCGCTCCCTGCAACAGCTCCAACGGCGCTTTGGAGGCAGCCATCTGCGTCAATTTCCCGACCAACACCTGCTTATGTTCGGGCACATACACTTTCACGTCGTCTTGGTTCACATAGATTTGCTCGGTGGCCGGATCCAGATAGTCCCACCGTAAACGGCCGGGCTTTTTGATATACACCTTGCCGGCCGACGTCACAGGCCGCTCAAACCCTTCAATCTTAGTTTTCTGCGAAAAATCGGCCTGCATGTCTTTCATTTTCTCGTATCGAGCTTGCAGCTGCTTAACGACTTCGCGAACCGCTTGCAACGCCTTATCATCACTCGGCCCGTCTGCCGCCGAGGCCGGCACGACCAACACGACACTCAATGAAGCAGCAAGCCCCCAGCGTATCATGCTTCCGTCGCACCAACCGGACCGCGCCGACCGAGCACTTCCCGGCGCCCATCGCGACCCGCCGCCCCTACAATACCTTCCGCTTCCATCTGTTCGATCATGCGAGCCGCCCGGGGATAACCGACGCGTAGCCGGCGCTGAATCAACGAGGCCGAGGCCTGTCCCGTCGACAGCACCAATTCCTTGGCCTGCTCATACACTTCATCTTTGGCTTCTTCCTCCGCCGCGTCGTCCAACTTGAGCGATTGCAGTTCCTGGTTATAGATGGGAGACGCTTGCTTTTTTACGAACTCCACCACCGCACGGACATCGTCGTCCGATACAAAGGACCCATGCAGACGCGCCAGCCGGCCGGTGCCGGAGGCTAAGTACAGCATATCGCCCCGACCGAGCAGAGCTTCGGCTCCGTTCGCGTCGAGAATGGTTCGTGAGTCGGTTTTTGAAGAGACTTGGAACGCGATCCGGGCCGGGAAATTCGCTTTGATCAAGCCGGTCAGCACATCGACAGATGGCCGCTGAGTCGCCAGCACCAGATGAATGCCGGAAGCCCGTGCCATCTGTGCCAGTCGAGCGATCTTGTCCTCCACATCTTTCGGAGCCACCATCATCAGATCGGCCAGCTCGTCGATCATCACGACGATAAACGGCAGCGGCTCCGGCGGCGTGGGTTTCGGCTGCATGCAGCCCCGTTCGCCTTCTGGAATCGATGTCTCACCAGCGGAGAGGCGCTCCTCCTCCGAGAGAAACTTCATCGGAACCTCGGCCTGTTCGGCGCTTGGTGCGTTGTTTTCAACAAATACCTCATGCAAACCGGCGACCTTCCGATTGTAGGCCTCGATATTCCGCACGCCGGCCTCTGCCAGCAACTTGTACCGACGTTCCATCTCCGCGACGACCCACCCCAACCCTCTCGCGGCTGATTTGGGCTCCGTAATAACCGGTCGCAGCAGATGGGGAATGCCCTCATACGATTGGAACTCGAGCATCTTCGGGTCAATGAGCAAGAGTTTCACCTCGCTGGGCTTGGCGGAAAACAGGATACTGAGCAACATCGTATTCAAACTGACACTCTTTCCGGCACCCGTCGCACCGGCCACCAAAAGATGCGGCATGGTCTTCAGATCGGCCGTCACGGGAGCACCGAAGATATCTTTGCCTAACGCCAGCGTCAGTCTGGATCTTGCCCGACGAAACGCGTCGCTGCTGACGACTTCCTTCAGGGATACCGTCTCGCGCGACCGGTTGGGGACCTCGATCCCGACCACTGATTTCCCCGGCAACGGCGCAACGATTCGGAGGCTCGTCGCCTTGAGAGCGAGTGCAAGATCATCAGCCAGATTCACAATGCGGGCCACTTTCGTGCCGGGCGCCGGTTCAAATTCATACATCGTGACGACAGGCCCGGGCCTCACCTCCGTCACGATGCCCTCGATGCCGAAACTCATCAATGCCCGCGACAAGACCTCGGACTGTGCTTTTAGCTCCTCATCTGACATCCGATCCATGGGCCCGGAGGGATCGTTTAACAGCATCTCCGGATCAGGCAGCTGATAGTTCCCGAACTCAGCCGTTGGAACGACCACGTCCGGCTCAGTCGATTGCGCTTCCTGTGTCGGGGTGATGACAGGGAACGGCTGGATGACCGGAGCCGGTGGAGCCAGGGAGGTCGGTACTGATTCCTCGATCCTTTCAGGAGCCGATTCGTCTTCAAGCGTGACGGCGGTTAACCGAAGAGCCTTGGCCCGTGACCGCCGATTGCCGGCTTCCTTCGGGGCCTCAATCCCCCGCTCAGGCATCACCGCAGACACACTTTCGCGGAAAGTGGCCCAACGTTCCGGCATTCGACGCACGACTTCAGCCAAAGATAAGGGAGTCGTCAGTAAGAGGGACACAAGAAATCCCGCCATAATCAGAATATGAGCCCCGGTCCCGGCGAAGATGGCTCGGAGTCCCTCGGCGATCGTCTGGCCGACGACTCCACCGGCCATCCCGCGTGAAATCATCCCGCTGGTCAGCGTGGGAACTCCCGTCGTTTCAAGATGCAGAAATGCACTCAAGAAGAATACGGCCGCAATGGAACTGGCCGCCGTTCGCAACCGGAGACTCAGCGGAGCCTGAGAAAAACAGCGAAATCCCAACCGTCCCAGCAGCAAGGGAAGGAAATAGGCCGCGCCGCCGATTGAATAAAAAAGCCCCCCGGCCAACAGCGCTCCAAAGGAACCGATGAGATTCCGAGGCTGGTCGCCGACCGGCGACCCGGTCGCTACAATCTTTGCCTCTCCGGGCACAAATGACAGAAGGCTCAAAAGCATGAGCAAGCTCAGCGCGATCAACATCACGCCGATTACTTCACGCTGAATATGAGGAGGAGAAGATCGGGCACGGCGGGATTCGCCCCGCTTCGACGAGGTGGTGGCGCCCATCCGAGGATGCTAGCATAGGAGCAGGATCATTTCAAACGAATGCGCGTCCTGCCTGTTGTCCTGCGTGCTTGTGCTTGCTTTGAACGAAGGGCCGAACGTCACAACTGAACCGGTGGCGCCGTGTGGCGGATAATCTTGCCTTCCACCAAATACACCACCAATTCAGCGATGTTGGTCGCATGATCGGCCATTCTTTCAAGATACTTTGCGATAAAGCTCAATCGAATGGCACGGGAAATCGTCTGGGGATTTTCAATCATGAACGAGAGCAACTCTCGGAACAGCTGTTCCATCAGATCATCGATGAAGTCATCATCCATGAGCACTTTCCTGGCAAGTACCGCATCCTCCTTGATGAACGCGTCGATACTTTCCTTTACCATGATTCGCGCCCAACTACCCATGCGGGGGATATCGATGTAAGGCTTCAGCTGCGGTTCCTCGTTCAATTCGATCACGCGCTCGCAGACATTTTCGGAGAGATCACTGATCCGCTCGAGCTCGGTTGAGATTTTCATGGCGGTCGTCACCAGCCGTAGGTCGTGTGCGGCCGGTTGGTGAAGGGCCAACAGCTCGATGCAAGCTTCGTCGATTTCCACGTCCATCGCGTTTACCTTGTGATCCCGCTCGATCACCTGGCAGGCAAGCGCCGCGTCGCGCGTAACGAGGGCGGTCAACGCCTTGTCGATCTGATCTTCGGCCAGTGCAGCCATTCGCGCCAGCGTGGTCCGTAACTCCGCCAGTTCTTCGTCGAAATGTCGTTGCGTCATAATGTTCAACCAAATCGTCCGGTGATATAGTCCTCTGTCTGCCTTTTCAAGGGATTCGTAAACACTTGTTTGGTGAGGCCGAACTCGATCAGCTCTCCAAGGTACATGAAGGCCGTCCTGTCAGACACTCGTGCCGCTTGCTGCATGTTGTGCGTCACGATGACGACCGTCAATTCCTTCTTGAGTGAAAACAACAACTCTTCGATCTTGCCCGTGGCGATCGGATCCAACGCCGAGCAAGGTTCATCCATCAAGAGGACTTCCGGCTTGACGGCGAGGGCCCGGGCAATGCAGAGCCGCTGCTGCTGACCGCCGGACAATCCGAGTGCGCTCTGGTGAAGTCGGTCCTTCACCTCCTCCCATAAGCCGGCCCCCCGGAGACTGTGCTCGACGATCTCTTCCAACTCCGCACGATTCCTCAAGCCTTGCAGCCGAGGGCCGTACGCGACATTTTCATGGATCGATTTGGGGAACGGATTGGATTTTTGAAAGACCATTCCCACCCGTTTTCGAAGGTCTGTGATATCGATTATCGGATTGAAAATATCGATGCCGTCGATGAGTATATTGCCTTCGTGCCGCGCGCCTTCTATGAGATCGTTAAGGCGATTCAGGCAACGAAGCAGTGTGGATTTTCCACATCCGGAAGGACCGATAAAGGCCGTCACCTGATATTCCGGGATGTCTACGTCGACTTTGAACAGCGATTGGACCGGACCATAAAAAAAGCTGAACCCCTGTACCGAAATTTTTGGTTTCTGCGGTGGGCCGGATTGATGTGACATCAAGACATCACCGGACTCTTTCCTCTTCAAGGTTGAGGGGACCATAAAATGTTCGGTATCAGACATGGGTTCACACTGTTGATCCAGCATATTTCTTCCTCATCCTATTTCGCAAGACGATACCCGTCAGGTTAAGGGTCACGACCACCAGAATCAACACCAGCGTGGTCACATACACCATGGGTTTGGCCGCCTCGACGTTCGGCGATTGGAAGCCCACGTCGTAAATGTGGAAGCCCAAATGCATAAACTTGCGGTCTAGGTGAATGAACGGCCACGTCCCATCGATCGGCATGGCAGGCGCTAGTTTTACCACCCCCGTGAGCATCAGCGGAGCAACCTCTCCAGCGGCCCGGGCCATGGCAAGAATCAGGCCGGTGAGGATGCCTGGCAGTGCGGTGGGTAGCACGACTTTCCAAATCGTTTCCCATTTGGTTGCCCCCAAGCCGATGGAACCTTCGCGGTATTCTCGGGGCACTGCGGCCAGTCCCTCCTCGGTGGCGACAATGACGACGGGCACGGTGAGAAGAGCCAATGTCAAAGATGCCCAAAGGATACCCCCTGTTCCAAAAGTCGGAGTCGGTAATCGATCGGAAAACCACAGGGCATCCAGCGTGCCTCCGACGCCGTAGACGAAGAACCCCAACCCAAATACGCCGAAAACAATAGACGGAACCCCGGCAAGGTTGTTGACGGCAATGCGGACAGTGCGCACAATGACTCCTTGGCGGGCATACTCCCTGAGGTACAGAGCGCCGATGACGCCGAAGGGAGTCACGATAAAACTCATGATCATCACCATCATCACCGTGCCGAAGATGGCCGGGAAGATTCCGCCCTCCGTATTGGCTTCTCGCGGCTCCGTCGTCAAAACCGTCCAGACGTTGCCGAGGTAGACCCAGAGCTTTTCCAATGTCGAAAGATCGTTGGGACGAAAGACCCGCATGATCTGGCCAAGTGCAAGGGGCTTTTCTTTGCCGTTGGCGTCGACGGCGAGCACCGAGTAGGAATTGTCCTCTCCGCTTGATTCCGCATGCCGAAGAAGTGCGGGCAAAGCCTGCCATACGGCATCTGCGCCCTCGGTGACAATCTGGTCTTCTTTTAAGAGCGCCCGTAACCTTCCATAAAAGTTGCCCCATTCGCGCCGCTCCACCATCACGAGATCGGTCGGGGTCACTCGTTCGACGATCTGATCGGTGTTGATCCACCGATAGTCCAGACCGTACAGATCACGATTGCCGATCTTCATCCTTATTCGTGGGATCCCTTTCGGACTCACTTCCTCGCCGGCCAATTGACCGATGACATGTTTTCCGTCCTTTAACGTCAATTCCACGAGGTCAGCCGGCCAGAAATAACCGAAGCCGTTGAGGAGAATCAGCACGAGGAGCCCCCCGATCATGAGGAGTGAAAGGGAAAGTCCCGCTCCACAGCCCCAGATGAAGAGCTCGCCGCTGCCGAAGAAATGCTTCACCCACAGTTTCATCGAACGATTCTCATGTCCGGTTGTGAGAACGGGTTTTTACCATTCTGTTCCGTCTAGAATTGACTGTATTTCTCTCTGAGCCGCTGCCGAATCAGTTCCGCCGCCGTGTTAAGAGCAAAGGTCGCCACAAAGAGGAGCAAGCCCGCCAAAAATAGGGTGCGATATAAAGTCCCGCCATGCGGCGCTTCAGGAATCTCCACGGCGATATTCGCGGACAGCGTTCGAAACCCGTTGAAGAGGCTCCAATCCATGATCGGCGTATTGCCGGTCGCCATCAGGACGATCATAGTCTCTCCGACAGCCCGGCCGAACCCGATCATCAAAGCCGAGAAGATGCCTGGACTGGCTGAGATCAGGACGAGATGGGCGAGCGTTTGCCACCGCGTGGCGCCGAGGGCCAAGGAGCCGGCGATGAGATTCTTGGGAACATTCGACAGGGCCTCTTCCGAGATGCTGTAGATGATAGGAATAATGGCAAATCCCATGGCCACACCAACGACAATGGCATTCCGTTGGTCATAATTCAGGCCCAGATGCGCCTGTAACCACTGCTTATAATGGCCATCGAACAACAATGATTCCCACCAAGCGTTAGCCTCGAGGCATCCCCAAATAACGGCGATGATGACCGGCATCATGAGCAACGCCTCGACACCAGGTCGGACTCGATGCCGAAGAGAGGCCGGGAGAATAAGGAATAGCCCGGCGGAAACCGCAATGGCCAACGGCATGACCAAGACCATCCCAGTCATGGCAGGGAAGTTGCGCTCCAGAACCGGCGCGAACCAGAGCCCGGCCAGAAAGCCGAGGACCACAGTGGGCAGCGCCGCCATGATTTCAATCGTGGGCTTGATCTTGGTCCGGAGATCCGGATGCATGAACATGGCGGTGTAGATCGCCGCCAATACCGCCAACGGCACCGCTAAAAGCACGGCATAGACGGTGCCTTTAATGGTTCCAAAGATTAGCGGGGTCAAGCTGAACTTGGCCTCAAAATCGTCCGATCCGCTCGAAGATTGCCAGACAAGTTTCGGTTGCTCATAACCCTCGTACCAAACCGGCAGAAACAAAGTGGTCCATGTAATTTCCGGATAAGGATTGCTGATGTGGTAGTGGACGAGCCGATTATCCTCGGTCAAGCTCACCAAGCCATCCGCTTTGGGAGAAAAATAGGTGTTGCGGAGTGCCCCTTCTTGTGGAGCGAGTGTCAGCAACGTTTGTTCAGAGGTCGAGTGGTGCAACCGGATTTCACCTCCGGCATCGGTCGTGATGAATCCCTTGTCGCGCTGGGAAATCGTGATGTCGGTGACCGCGCGCTGATGTGGGGCAAACCGATGGATACGCGTCATATGAGTCGTATTGGTCGCAGCATGTTCTCGCACGGGCATCCACACCGCAATCTGCCCGGACGCATCACCGACCACAAGACTCCGGTCACCCATTAAATAGGCCAACGCGGTGATGGCTTCGCCGCCCTCGGAAGTCTGCGTTGCATCGGTAAGAACAGGGCTCGCGGGTTCCCGTAGGTCGAAATGGTAGACCTTGCCATCTTCCGTTCCGACCGCGAGAAGCTCTGCGCGGCTCCCGAGCGTGAGCGCCGTAACCTGCCCGGAGATAAGGGGGGTGAGATCGATCTGCGCGATCGAAGCAGCGACGGTTCCATCGGGACGAGATGTGTTCTGGCTCGTGGTCAGCCAGAGATGCCGGTCTTGAAGTAGCGCGGCGATCCGAACATCCGACTCTGTGCTCTGATACGCCATCTTGGTGATTGGTTGCGGAGTTGGAGCGGCCATTATCGAAGGCCCCACTCCGACCGAGGGAGAAATCGAACGTTCCTTGCCTTCGAAGTCCTGAGAAAACTCGATCGCTACCGGAATCACACGCCCATCTGCGGTGCTCATGGCCAGGGAGTGACCTTTCCCGAGGGCACGGGCGACAGCCGTCACCGATTCACTATCTAACAGCGTGCGGGAGGAGATGCTCGGAGTTGCCGGGGTCGTGCGTGCCAAATACATGAACTCAAGCGAGCCACCGCGTAAGACATAGGCAAGTTCTTGCTGCTCCTCGATTCCAATAAGCGCGACAGAGAATGGAGCCTTAGGGGCCGAAAGAGGAATCGGTTCGGTGGAGGTCGCTCGGGACGGTTGAAAGAGGGGGACGACTTCCTTGACGAGAAAGATGCACATCCCGAGAATGCAGAGGATAATGCCGATCCCGCCGGTCTTAATGATGGAGCTGGTGACTCGATCTGTGATTAATCTCGTTTGGCGGCGACTGAACAGACCGACTATGGCCTGGGTCGGAAATGAACTCCCACCGGACGGCGGCCCTTCCTGAAATGCCGGTGTCGAAGTAGATGGCGGTACGTTCATGCTCTAGCCGTGGCTTCGCTTCCCGAGTTTGTCGCATCGCCATCCGTCGTGTACCTCTCCCCGAAGTACACGACTTCAACCTTCGCTGCTGATTCGCTTTTTTGGACCGCTCGCGTGAAACCTATTCGACCTTTGCCAATTCTTTCTCAATCACCGATTGTGGGAGAGGGAAAAAGCCGTCCTTGATCACGATGGCTTGTCCCTCTTTGCTATAAATGAACTTGATGAACTCCTTCACGAGCGGATCAAGCGGCTTGTTCGGCGCTTTGTTGACATAGATCAGCAGGTGACGCCAGAGCGGGTAGGACCCATTCATGGCATTTTCCTGCGTAGGTGCAATGAATGATCCTCCTTCTTTTTCTGCCAGCGGGAGCGCCCGCACGCCGGAGGTTAAATAGCCGATACCGCTGTACCCGATACCTGCTTGATCTTCAGTGATACCCTGCACCACGGATGCGGAGCCCGGCTGCTCTTTGACCTCGTCCTTGAAATCGCCGTTCTTCAGCGCATATTCCTTGAAAAAGCCGTAGGTGCCGGATGCCGAGTTGCGGCCATAGATACTGATCGGAGAACTTCCTACTTCGCCGGTAACACCCAACTGTCCCCAGCGTTCCAGGTTTTCTGATGCGCCGCGGCGACGAGTTTTGGAAAAAATCGCATCGACCTGCGTCATGGTAAGTCCGGGAACCGAATTATCTTTATTGACATAGACGGCAAGCGCGTCGATGGCGACTGGAAATGCGGTGGGCTTATACCTGAATTTTCTCTCGAAGGCATCGATCTCCGTATTTTTCATCGCTCGGGACATCGGGCCAAGTTGCGCGGTGCCTTCGATCAGGGCCGGGGGTGCGGTGCTCGACCCCTTGCCTTCGATTTGGATCTTGACGTTTGGGTATTGCTTGCGAAATCCTTCGGCCCAGAGGGTCATGAGATTGTTGAGCGTGTCAGAACCGATGCTGTTGACGTTACCGGACACGCCGGTGACTTTGACGTAACCCTTTAATGCCGGATCCAACACAATATGATCATCGGCAGAGGCAGACGGAAATCCGGAAGTAAGGGCTCCTAGGAGGACGAAACACCACACACCGGGCTTGGTAGCCGATATTCTCATAAACATTCCTTTCTTAATCACATGTTCTTCGCCGATACGATAACCCGGCCTTATTTCGGTCACATTACGCGATTGTTACAAACATGTTACATATGGGTTGTTGGCCTTCATTACCTCTCGGTTTTCCAGAAGAAGGGGGGCGGTTGCCACCCCACCCGCCCTATCGCTAAAAGTTCCACTGCAACTGAGTACGGACAATATCACCCTCACGGATTGGGTAGGGTGCAGTTTGCGTATCGGTGCGCCTGCTTCTGGCATAGGCGATCGTGAACTCTAGGGCCTTAGCAATTTGCCATTCCATCCCGACTTCCCATTCCCTGACCACATTGAATGGCGTATTGGTCCGATGCTTCTTGCCACCGCTGTATTCTTGGAACCGTACGTAGGGTATGAGGGTGGTCAACCAAGGCTTATTAACATCCCATTTATACATTCCTTGGACGTATCCACCCTGGATGTCTCCTTCCTCAAAGGCTGTTTGGGTGGCGTTCAACTGAGGACCATGGCCCCAGTTCCACTCCGCTTGGAACCCGATAGGCTGGGGATACAGCACAAAATGCACGCCGACCCTCTCATCAAGGATGTTCCCGTTATTAACAAGCGCGGGAGTGCCTGGAAGGCCGGTGCCTGAAGGTGCTCCGACATTAAACGTTCCACGGTACGCATCCACGCCAAACTGGATAATTTGCCCATAAGGCAACTCCATGGGATAGGTAGCATGCAGGACGATGTGTTTATTGTCATTCCGCTCATTGACATTGAGTGTCTGGCCGTTATAGACCCCCACGCCTAGGACGCCGTAGTCCCCGGATCCCTTGAGCCCGGAGTCGACTAGTCTTCGAAATAATTTTCTGGTCTCACTGGGCGTGTAGTAAATGAAGAAGCCGAGGTCGCGCTCGCCGTTCGCCGCGCTATTGATCCCGTCGCTCCGATCGAAGGGAATTCGGTTTTGACTGGATTGGAGATTTTCCCAACCAAACGGAACTTTGGACTGCCCTGCTCGTAGTCTCAACTCCTTTTCCGCGAACATAAGAAAGGGCACGGGCAAAAAGATATCGGCATAGGCGTCGCGAAGTTGAGCGAAGTTATTACTTTGATCCCCGGTCGTGCCCGGAACCGTACCTGCGAACTCCGGCTGAATATAAAACGACAGCCAGTCGGTCACGTCTCCCGAGATGATGAGGCGGACGCGTCGGAACGCAAACCCTGTATTATCCCGGATGGTGTTGTCGTACTCACTCCGTATGGATTTATCTCCTGGGAGATACGTATAGCGCGCCTGCACGTAGCCTCGTATGCTGATCTTATCGAACCATCTCTTGATCGTTGCACGCTCTTGAATAATCGCTTCTTCTTTTTCATGCTCGGCTTTTAATTTAAGCCATTCTTCCTTCGTGATTTGCCCCTTTTCGTACAATAGATCTTCGATCCTAGCGTGGGCCATGTCGGTCTGTACAATCCACCCAAAACTCATCACACAAAGGACGACTGCAAACCACCATCGCTTCATCCATCTCCCTCCCTTCATTAGAACCACAGAACCACCTGAAAATTAAGATGGCTTCTAGTCTGCTCTCATAACGCGGCGGGAGATTAGCGGTTGAGTATTAACGTGTTGCTACAGGCTTGTTACAAATCCGTTAAACCTCCAATCGCTCCTTCTATATTTGCTCTGATGAATTGAGGCAGGGTTAGAAGCAAAGATGATGCAAGCAACATCTAAGACCGTGGTCGTTTCTAATCCGAATGATAAGAATTTTGTGAATTGTCTCAATTGACAAGGCCGTAACATTGGGGGCTTACTTTCGTAACCTAGGAACGCAACATTGCGGCCATTGTGATAAGGTGAGTGACATGCAATCTGTCGTAATCCTGTTCTTTGAAGCCCTGCTGCTCCTTGGGCTTACTTCCTGCCAGAATCGACTTCAAACCGTGACAATCCACGATGATCCCGCACGTTTTGTCCGGCTCGAAGTAGACCATACGGTAGGTGGCGACCATTCCCACCCTTCTAAGATTACGACGGAGGAAATGACGGCTGTTCTGGCCGGCATGATAATCGACGAGCCGCGCCACTTTATTCCGTTTAGGAGCAAGGGCGAAGAGCCGCCGCGGCATCCAGCGTTCAAAGCAGCCGAAATCGACTTCTTTGCCCCGTTATTGGCAAAAGGTTTGCGAACGGCGACACCTGAGGAGATCGTCACATTTTATCAAGCCACTCAACAGACCCCGATCGTAGAGAAAGTCACGTCAGGGGGGATATTCATTAACGGCGATGAGCTCCACGTCATACTCGGCAACTATCGTTCGCCGACTCGCTATGCCCCGGATCCTGGAATCGGGGCCACGGCTGATGGGCGATCGACTCCGCTGCTGTCTATCGCCCCTCAGGAAACGAAACTGGATTTTGAACCGAGGACCGCCATTGTTTCTTCACGAAAAGGCTTTTGGAGCAAGTTGTTCCGACCTGAACGGCGAGAGATAATCGTCCTGTTCAAGATGCTCACAGGTACAACTTCCGACATGGGCCGCAACCCTAATTGACTGCTTTGTGAAGGGCTTGAGTGACCTCTTTCTATTCGATTCTTCACTGCTTTGCTGACAGCGACCGGCTCTTCATAATTTTTATTGGATCACATTTTAGCGAATGATCGCCGCCGCAGGTTTTGTGGTGTGCGACGACAGAAAGCAACATCGGCCCCGATGTAACATGTCGATATACAAAGACGAGTCATTGACTCCTAACCAAACACCGACCGAACCTCCGCTCTGGTCAATCGGTATAACCGCTGCCATCATCCTGGTTGCTCCTCTTGTCTTGTACTCACTGGCTCCCCCTGGTCCTATTCGGGAGGGAGATACTGTCTTTTCAGAAGGCGAACAGCACGTGCGGATTCATCACACGGCTATTGATCGACCAAGTCGAGTGGACGATACCTGCTTACTCGATCCAAACAGCCCTCTGATAGTGCTTCACTCGTCAGGTGGTTCAACAGACGACCCGATCATCGCACAGGTGCAAGGCCGTCCTGCCGGCGAATGGCCTTTTTGTCCTGTGCATGCTGAAGTACTGCTGAGAACTCATCAGATATTTCAGAAACCTGCAATGTTCAGCGCGGTACGAGATCTGCTGACCGGATTGTTCAACCGATGAGATGAGGATTAACTAGGTCTTCAATCGCGAGGCAAACTGCTTGCGGAATTTGGCAACCTTCGGGCTCACTACAAATTGGCAGTAACCTTGAAATGGATTGCGAACGAAATACTCCTGATGATAAGGCTCCGCCTTATACCACCGCCCTACCGGAACGACCTGCGTGACGATTGGAGCATCGTACAATTCCTGTTTGTTCAGAGCATTGATGACGCTTTCGGCTATTTGTTGCTGGGTCGGACTAGTATAAAAAATCGCTGAACGGTATTGCGTACCATGGTCGTTTCCCTGTCGATTCAGCGTGGTGGGGTCATGAATAGAAAAGAAAATTTCGAGAAGCTCGTTATAAGAGAGCTCCCTCGGATCAAAGGTGATTCGTACCGCTTCCGCATGGCCGGTTTGCCCTCCACACACTGCTTCATACG